>CAIRDL010000100.1 GCA_903877345.1 uncultured Oscillochloris sp.
AACCACCGGGACGCTTCGCTGGCGCTCAGCGTGACATGCGCGATGTTTCTCAGGAGCGTAGCGAAGCAACTCTCCCGGCCTCCTGAGAGACCCTCCGCTTCGCTCAGGGTGACATGGTGCCGGGATACTTAGAAATTTCCGCTTCCCTAAATACTTAGGGATGCGGAAAATTTAAAATGTCCCGGTCGTCGTGTGACTCGTGATGCGTGATCCGTGACGAGGCCGCACCCTGAGCGATCACGGATCACGGATCACGCATCACGAGTCACGTGGAGATCCTGGATGCCCACTTTCCGGCCCACGGGAAGCATCGCGGGCTGCGCCTGGGCCTGATCTGCCTCGGCGGGCTGGCCCCTATCCTGTCGCGGGCCGACCATCGCCTCAATCGGGTACGCGGGTGAGCCGAGCAGCTGCAAACCACCCTCAATGCCGCGCCGCTCCACCGCTGAGCGCGTGCTGGAAGCTTTTCGTTAGGGCCACGTCAAAGTCACGCGCCGGGAGGCTAAAGCCTCCGGCTACGGGTACGAAGCCCGTCTTCGCGGGCTATTGAGCCTGCTTTAGCAGGCTTCGTACACGTAGCCGAGGGCTTCAGCCCCACGGCGAACGACTTTGACGTAGCCCTAGCTTTTCGTGCCCTGCCTTGACCGTGGTCGAACTGCCGAACCAGGGCTTCCGTCACCTCACGCAGATGGCAGAGGCCATCGTCACCTTCATCTTGATGTAACACTCGGCGCGATGGTGGGCGGAATCTCCAGGATGGGCGGCGCGATGGTGGGCGGAACCTCCAGCGTGGGCGGCGGCGCAATGGTGGGCGGAACCTCCAGCGTGGGCGGCGGCGCGATGGTGGGCGGAACCTCCAGCGTGGGCGGCGGCGCGACGGTCGTTTGGGTTGGCGTACGGGTAGGCAAGGGCCGTGGGACGGAAGTTCTGGTCGGGGTAGGGGTCGGCGTAAACGTTGGCGTGGGTGAGGGCATACGAGTTGAGGTCGGCAAGAGATTTGATCCGCTTTCCTCTAGCGTTGCGATGGGGTGTTCGGTTGGCTGTGAAGTAACAGTGGTGACCGCGCCTATGACGGTGCCTACGGTAGGTTCAGCAGTGGGGGTCACTGGAATGGTAGGCAGCAAGCGGGCAACGAGGACGCTAAGAGTAAGGATAAGACCGAGGAAGCCGAACACAGCGAGGAGCTTTAGCCAGGGTACAGCGGGGCGGGGCGATACTCCGTAGCGGACGACGACTGCAGTCGCGTTGTCGTCGGTCTTGTTCTGTTGGGCGCGCTGTACGAGCCGCTCGGCGGCGCGTTGGGCCGAGACTCCACGGAGGAGGTTGCCTAGCTCCGCCACATTACCAAGAAAACCGCTCAGGCCATCACTGCACAAAATCAGGCAATCACCTGGCGTCAGTCGCTGGCGCAAATAGAAATTCGGTACATACTGTACATCGAGTTCCATCCCGAGGGTATAGATCAGTTTGTGCGCCGCCGGATCCTTGTCGGCCTGCTCGTGAGGCATGCCTTGGTCGCGCAGTTGCCAAGCACGGGTATGGTCAACGGTTAATTGGCGCAAGGGGCCACTGGCGGGAAGCAGATAGGCGCGGCTATCGCCAACATTCCCGATATGCGCGATGGCTTCGCGCTCGTGTTGCTGCACGAGGGCACAAACCAGCGTGCTGCCACTGCGGGCAAAGCGGGCCGGATTGACCTGAATGAGGTTGAGCAGCATCTGATTTGCCAGTTGCACGGCCTGCTCGATCTGGGTGCGCGGCTCGTCCACGCTAGGCTCGCGCAAACTTTCGCGGAGAACCGCCTCCGCCTGTTGGCTCATCGTACGCCCGATTTCACCACCACCCATCCCATCGGCAACAACGGCAAGGACGCCACCTTTAACGCGTAGCACCATGGCCGTATCTTCGTTGTGTTCACGTCCCCCACGGTCAGTATGGCACCCAAGATCGAGGACGGCACCACCGGCGGCTTTGGCAGGAGAAGCTGCGGTCATAGATTGGCTCTCATGTGAGCTACGACGTGTGTCGTGGCTTGGTCGGGGTGCTGGTTGGGACACGCGTAGATGTCGGGAAGGGTGTGGGCGTCATCGGCTGAGGGCTGGTTGTTGCAGTCGCCGAGGCTGTGGGTGTACCGCCTAGTGGCGTTACGGTTGCAGGCGGGAATGGAACTTCTGCGCTCAAGTGTAGCGGCAGCAGCATGAAGGCCATGGCAGACACAAAGACAAACCCCAGCACAAACACCACACCTAGCCGCGCTGCCAGCCTACGCATGGTCAGATGGCGGTATCGTGCGGACTGTTTTGCCTCTGGCGTATTAGCGAGGCGTTCGATCAGGTCGGTGATGCTCGGCACGACGATACGGCGCTGGACGACATCGCGTTGGGTGGCATCAGCGATAAGTGCATCAAGGGCTGGTGAGACGGTTGTGTTGCGCTGGCGAACCCTGGGTTGCTGCCGTCGAATGTCGCGAAGTTCAACCGTACTCTCCGCTTCGAGTGAGCCGGTCAGAAGTTCGTAGAGCGTCCGGCCCAGACTATAGATGTCCACTTGGATGCTCGCCGGGTCGGGGTTGGTCTCGCGCAGGCTTTCGGGTGGCAGATACAAGCGCGTTCCATAAATGCTGCAGTGATGGGGCTGATCAAGCCGATCAGCGGCCCCAAGATCCAGCAAGACCACGTTGGGAGCGGTGGCCTGCCAGAGAGGGGCGGTCTGCCGAAGCAAAATGTTGGCGGGCTTCACATCGTGATGGACGAGCCCCTGCTGATGGAGATGGGCGAGGGCCGAGGCGACTTGGAGGGCCATTGCGACAACGATAGGCCCGGGAAGTGGGTGTTGGCGGCGGTGGGAGAGGAGGGCTTCGAGGGCGATGCCTGGCTCGTAGGCGAGCACAAGATACGGGCAGCGGAGTTGGCCGGTGGTGGTCGTCAGCGCAACGAACGCGATATCCCGATGGCGGCGGCGGGTCGAGACATCGAAACGTCGGCTATACATTTGTACGAGGTTGGTGTGGGTGTATTGCTTACGCGCTAAGTACTCGTGCTCGTCATGGAGGTTCGAGGCAAATTCGGGCCGTGCGATCTTGAGCACGCCAAGTTGTAATTTTTTGGCGTGCTCCGTCGAGGAGCCGACGAGCCAGAGCCGCAGGCCGAGGCCCCACCGGCTGAGGTTGCGGAGGAACTGGTGGTCGTGCCAGGGACGAACCAAATAGAGGGTTGAGGCTCCACTCTCCGCGATAAGCCACAAGATTTCGTAGTCGTCAATTGGCTGACCGGGGCGCAGGCGCGGCGCAACAACGGCTGTACGGCTCATGATGGTGCGCCCACCTGCCGCACTGTCAACTGAACCAGCGGCCCGATCCAGAAGACCGCGTTGTTTGCGAGCTCATAGGGTTGTTCACTCGGGCGCAGCAAGCGTTTTTCCTCGCCCACAAGTACCCCATTCGTGCTGTTAAGATCAGTAATTTCCAACTTCCCTGCACTGAAACTCAGGCGAGCGTGACAACCCGAGACGTAGCGGGCGTCGAGTTTGAGGTCATTCCCCTCGTCGCACCCGATGGTCCAGATGCGCTTGTCCTTTGATAGAGTGAAGATACGCTGGTCGCGTTCATTAAAAATTACGAAGAGCATAGCCTCGGGCTTAAAGCGTTCAGTGCGACCTTTCCCTGGTGGTTGCGAACCCGCAGATGAATCCGGTTCGAGCCTGTCGGTGGGATCGCGGAGGGGGTTTGACCCTGCGGGTGCTTGATTCTCTGACTCTGGTGGTTGCTTTTGCTTGCGTCGGCGGAAGCGCCAGACCAATCCGCCTAGGACAACCAGCACGAGAACCGAAGCCCCACCGAGCAAGCTGTTGGCCTGTAAGAAACGAAGGGCTTGGGTAGGTATGTCAGTTGGCACGCTAGGGGCAAGCAGCCTAACGCGAACCGGCTGGCTTCGGTTGACTTGATTGTGCTCGTCAGTAGCCGCCGCAAAGAGTTCGTACTCTTGATCAGCTTGAAAGGTTTGGCGCATCGTAGACGCCGTCGTGTCAAATGTAAACGCGAAATCAGGGGCGCTCGTAGACGTGCCAAGGGGAATATTGTTAAGCACATACTCAACTTGGCGCACGGGTACCTGGGCGAAGATGAGCTCGGTGCTGAGCCGCACAACCCCCTGAAGTTCGGTGGCGGGAACCCGCACCCGCACCCTGGGTCGCGTGGTTGGGACGGTAACGTTGCCACGAGCCACAAGCGTGTCCCGCGCAACCTCAATGGGGTGTACCCCAGTGCTGAGCGGAGCCAGTTCGGCGGTGATGCGAAAGTGGGTACGGCGGGCAATTACTGCCGCGTAGCGCTCGGCGAGGGCATTGGCAAGCCCCTTAACGACTGCAATATCGGTGGTGAAGTAGGGCAAGAAGACGCCACCGAGACTTGTTGCCAAGCGGGCAAGCCCCTGCGGGTCGCCTGGGATAGCCGTATACTCCCCCGTCCGATCACTGCCGAGGCCGATCACCGTAACACTTGTCGGAGCGCCACCAACGGGGAGCAGGCTTGAACGCAAAGGGTCGAGGTTGACGCTACTCGACGTGACCCCAGCGGCGAAGATGAAGATCGCTCGCGGGCTAACGGGTGCATTCGCCAGTTCCTTACTCGCAAGCGTGAGGGCGTCACCTAACGCATAGACAGCGCCTTCCGCAGGTGTTGGCAGCGGTGGCTCCAACACTTGACTTAACATGTTGCGAACACCGCCCCCGTCAGCCTTCAGAGGAAAGGCCACCTTTGCCGTGCTGGCAAAAGCAATGAGGCTGATCTGGGTATCGGCAGGGAGCCGATCAAGGAGTGCCGTCACTTGAACCGTCAGATCTTGGATTCGTTTGCTCTGTAGTGTGGATAGATCGCCCATTGCTGGACTGAGGTCAAGCACAATGGCGATGGCGAGCGGCAACTCGACTGGCTCGACCGCCTGAATGTGTCCAGTGGTGACGGGATCACCCGCACGTACTGCTAGGTTATCCTTAGCCAACGTGGGGATGGCAGCACCTTGCGCGTCGGTGGCACTAAGCACGATCTGCACGAGCGGATAATCCTTGGCTTGCACATCAGTGATCGCCAAGACGTTCAGTTTGTCCTGCGCCAGCAGAACCGGCGGTACCAAGAGAAGCATAAGCAGGGTGGTGATGATCACACGAACGAACAACTGGGCAGGGCTAAGATGTCGAGTCATATTGATCTGCCTTTATCCATCTGCTCCGGCTACACAGTGTAGGTAAGCGCGGCTGTCAGATGATCGAGGAACGCCTTGGGGCTTTTCACGAGGGCGGGTTCCGCAAACGACTTCCAAGCAATCGCGACAGACCAGAGGTGCTGACCGACAAAGGCTCGGGTGTTGCTGAACGTTGACTACAATAATACAGCAGTCCTACGCTAATTGTGGAGAGAGATTGAGGCTTCAGCCAGGGCTGATGCAAGTCAGCGACGGAAATGAGTAACCCACGGCGAAAGCTCGTGGGTTTCCGCGCCTAAAGGCAAGCATTCTATGAGGTCGATCCCGACGGCGATGGAGCGCTGTAGATATATGCCAACGATTCGCGCCAATCTGGGCCTTTCACGGGAGGGTACGGTCGTCAAGCAGGAAGAACGGACGTGCAGAGTGCAAAAAGCATGGAGCAATCCTCGTGTTTGTTGGCTTCCTGATGCGTGACCGAAGGCTTCGCGTGAGAACATTGGCGAGCACGGGCAGCGTGCTCTTCCCGGCAACGGCGTGGCTGACGGTGGCGAGACCGCGTTTGAGGTGTTCTTGCAAACAGGTCAGGTGTATGAGGTTCCTTTGTAGCTGGGTGACGGCTTATTCTAGCAGGCAGCGGGTGGTCAAGCGGAGTGGCTCAGCCCCCACTAGGGTCGGTGGAGATTGAGCACTAAGGGCAACCTACACCGAGCGACCAAGCAGCAAAAAGTGCAGTCGGCGTGGTAGAATTGTGGAGGTGGCGCGACTGAACACCGATAGCAGTTCTCAGGGTCAGCAGAGTCTCCGCCGATCACATTCCCACTCGTAGTAGCGATTACTCGATCCCACGACAGCAAGGACGATGAGCGAGAGCACCCGACAACCTGTCGAGCGTAATCGGCCTAAGCCAGCCACGCCCGCATCAGCTTCCGTGGGGGAGGTGGATGCGCCGCTGCTCGCCGATGGGGTAGCGGAGCTGGCGGCACCCCCGAATAATTCTTCCTCTGACGGTACCCAGAACCGCGCCTCCCAGCACAACTCCGTACGAATGGTGTCGCGTATCCCGACCCTGAATCGTCGTGTGTTGCTCGCACGAAACAACGCCCTTGGCAACCATCGGGTTGCCCAGGAGATGGCCGGAGCCCGTTCTGCACAGCCCTTCCTGCGCCGCGAGACCCCGCTTGCTGAGGAGGGCGCACCTGCCTCCGAACAGCAGGCCGCCGCGTTCCAGACCGCCGCTGGTGCTGAACTGAAGACAGACCCCGCCACATACCTCACCCCCGCTGTCCTCGATGGAACGACTCTCCAGCGCAAAATCGGCCACCTCTCTTCCACCAAGGACGTGATCGGTCAGGCCACTGATGGAGATCGCCCCTCTGGTACGTTGAGTGCGCCAGGTGATGCGACCGTTATGGCTGTGAACGCGGCCAACCAAGTTGGTACCATCGCTGCTCAGGCTCCTGTAGTAAAAAACGCCCCCGCCAGTACCGAGCCCTCATCGCCAGCCGGGGCGGTGCGTGCAAATGCTGCCCAGATCGCAGGTCTCAGCGGCATAGTCGGCCAAGTCGTCGCGGCGGCTGCCCCTAGCGGCCCGCCCGCTGCCCCTGACATCCCAGGAGTGGCGGCCCTCAGTAACGCGATCTCCGGCGCGGTTCCCGAGGCCCGCCCCGAGGCGGACGCAACGCGCACCTCCCTGTTGGCCCAGAATGAGGCCAATCTGAGCGCCGTCCAGGAGACTGCCGGACAGATCGGTGGCATCCAATCAGCCGCTGGACAGATCGCCTCTCTTGGCGTGACGTTCCTCTCGCCTCTGGCGTCCGCCGAAGACGAGGCAGCGACCGCACCGGAACAACCCGCCGAAGAGAAAAGTGTCGCCTCACTCGACCCTGCCACCGAGGCAGCAGGCGAGGAGCAACGGGCGACCGCCGAGGGCATGGTCGGTGGCCTGCTAAGCCAAGTCGCCGGCCATGCCCTCGGCGTCGCTGCCCTCGGCACAACCGTCCCCGACCAGATCATGCCCGCCGCCGATGGTGCGATGGCAACCATTGACGCTGCCGTGCAGGAGCAAGTGAGCGCCCTGAGCGCCAGCATCGCTCAGGCCCGCACTACCGCTGAGGGCGACGCCCAGGCTGTCCGTGCCAAGGTTAGCCAGTCCTATCAGGTAACCACCGGATCCATCAGTGCGGCTACCAGCGCGGCCCGCCAGGAAATCGAAAGTGCCTATGAGGCGGCCCTCAGTGCGATCAATGAGCAAGAGACAGCCCAGAACCAGCGTATCGAGGCGCTCTACACCCAAGGTAATAGCGACTATCAGGCAGCCGGGACGCTGGTAGGCAACGAGGCCTTGGCACATGGTGAGACGCGCGCAAACACCTTCATGGCCGGGCTGGTTAATGAGGACGACAGCCTCCTTGATGGGCCACTGACGTACAACCGGGGTAAGGCCCGCGCTGACGCGGCCCGCCAGGTAGCTCAGGGATACCGCGACGCCTTTATCGAAGAGGGCAAGAACCAGGCCGCCGAGTCGCAAAAGCGTAAGCCCGAAGACATTGAGGCAGTTAGCGAGACGGCCCGCCAGTCACGGGAGGCGCTCAAGCAGCAGCACGCAGCCGCGCTGGCAGGGTTGTCCACCGGAGAGAGCCAGGCGCTCGATCAGGCTGCGCAGTCTCATAGCAGCTTCCTCAGCAGCATTGACCAGGCGCTCAGAGGGCTGCTCACTTCCCTTGGACAACAGGAACTTAGCCAGAGCCAGACCCTCCGCGATGCAGGCGAGCAGCAGCGTGTGGCTATCCAGCAGGGGGCGCGTGGCACAATTGCCTCGCTCCAGAGTGGCATCGCCAAATCGGCGGCAGGGCTGACCGAAAGTGCCCAGACGCTGGCTGGCTCATTGAATAACCTGCCCGCCCCGCCAATTGCCGATCTTGAGACATCAATTGTCGCGACCCGTGGGCAAATCGAGGCGGGTGTCGGGACTCTCCAAGCACAGTCGGGCCAGGCGATTGCCTCGGCAGTCGAGACGATTACCCAAGGTGCGCAGTCCGGGACGCAAAGCATGGCCGCAATGCTCCAGCAGATCAGCGAGAGCATTACCGGCATGGGCGGCGACTTCAGTGCCAGTATGGGTGGTATGGCGAGCGGGGCAGCGGATAGCTTCTCGCAGCAACAGCAGGGCTATGCCACCAACGTGCGTGGGACAGTCAGCACGACCACCCAAGGCTTCGAGCAGGTCAAGACCAACGTTGCCAGCGCCTTCACAGCGATGAGCAGTAGCATCGAGACCCGTTTCACCCAGAATATCACCGGTCTCACCGCTGCCCTGCGCAACGCCAAGGGTGCGATGGATGCCAAGATCAATGAGGAGGCCGAAAAGGCTGCCGCTCAGGTTCAGCCGCGCTGGAAGACTGTCGCTAAGTGGGTGCTGGTCATCGTGGTCGTGCTAGTCGTAGCCTTCGTCATTGGCCCGCTATTGATCGGCCTTGGCCCGATTGCCACTGTACTGGTCGGCGCGCTGATTGGTGCTGTGTCTGGCGCAGTAATCCAGATTGGCAACAACCTCATCGACGGCAAGACCTGGCACGAGGGCGTCGTCCAAGCGGTGGTCGCCGGGGCAATCGGCGGGGCAATCGGTGGTGTGGGTAGCTTGGTGATGAAGGGCGTTGGCAGCACCGTGCTCAAACTGGCGGGCGATGTGGTCTTCAATGTGGCCGGTGACATCATCAGCAAGCTGGTTCTCGGCCAGCCGATCACTGTCGAGGGTGTGCTCAAGGGCGCACTGATGGGCCTGGTGATCTCGGTCGGCGTGATGGGCATCGGTGCCATCGGCAGCAAGATCAAGGGCTTCAGCGTCAATACGCCGGAGGTCAAGGTTGATACGCCCGAGGTCAAGGTTGATACGCCCGAGGTCAAGGTTGATA
>CAIRDL010000101.1 GCA_903877345.1 uncultured Oscillochloris sp.
CCGACCACTGCCGACACCGCGCCGTCAGAAGCCGCAGCGCAACACGCTCGCATTGCTGGACTTGATCGCGGCACCTACTGGGTGAGTGATGACTTTGATGCCGAACTTTCCGACGAGTTCTGGCTCGGTGGTGATGATGAACGTGCTGCTTGATACGCACGCTTTTATCTGGTGGGCAATTGACCCGGACAAGCTCTCTGCGACCGCCCGTGCCGCGTGCGAGGAACCCACCAATCGTCTCCTCCTCAGCTTGGTCAGCGTCTGGGAAATGCAGATCAAGGCGCAGCTTGAGAAGCTGATGCTGCCCAGACCCTTAGCAGAGCTTGTCGATCATCAGGTGCGCCAGAATGGGTTGCGGCTGCTACCGCTTAAACTTCCGCACATCTATGCCCTCCAGTCGCTCCCGGCCCATCACCGTGACCCCTTCGACCGATTGATTATCGCTCAGGCGACGGTCGTTGGCTTGACCATCGTGAGCGCCGACCACGCCTTCCGCAGCTATGCGGTACCGCTGCTCTGGTAGCGTCAACGAACGTGGCCCACGTTGGCATGGTGGTCATTCCGAGCGCAGCGAGGAATCCCGGTCGAGACTCTTTGCTTCGCTCAGGGTGACTTTCGAGAGCGATTCACCGCCGCCACGCAGCACAGGAAACCTGATGCCCAACCCACCCCCAACCCTCGCCGTTCGCGCCCAGCTTATCGAGGCGCTGAAGCTCGACTTGGTCGGCCCATCCGCCGGACACGCCCTCGCCGCTGAGCAACTCCCCGACACCCTGCGGCCCGCCAACTGGTACCTGACCGGCTTCCTCATCCCCTCTGGCACGCCTGCCGAGAAGAGCAGCGACCCCGACGAGGACGATGAGCCGGAGGCGGTCGCCGAGCAGACGGGCCTCGACCAAGAGGCCAATGAGGATCGCCGTGCGGCCAAGAAGGGCTTCTTCCCTTCGTCCATCGGCCTGACCTTCCTGGTACCCGCTGCGGCCCATGCGCTGAACGTCACGCTGCGCTGGGGCGACTACCGGCTTGTGCCATTGCCGGGTGCCGAGGGTGACGTGCCGGGGACTGAATCGAGCGAGGCGCCGCCCCAGGTTTGGCAGCGCACTCAGCGCGAAGTGCCGGTGACGGTCACGCTGACCGGCGGGCCGCAGGTGGCAACACACGTCCCGCACTCAGATGGCCTCCAGTATCAGGTGATCGAGCGTCCGATCACCATCCACGGGCGCATGCTCCCACTGCCCCCCGGCACGCGCTCGGTCTCGGTCTACCTCGTCAATCACCGCGCATCCCCGAAGGAGGATCCGCCCGACTCGGCCTACGCCTTCCAGGCCGAGATTGTGGTCGAGAGCGCGGTTCCCTTCGTGCCGCGCCCCAACCTGAGCGGCGCACAGGCTGCGGAGTGGGATGGCATGGTGGCCGACCTGCACTACGCCGACATCCCCGAGTACGCCGTCGGCCACGGCGTCTCCGCCGACTGGACGCTGATGAACGGCACCTGTCAGCACCTCTGCACGGCCTGGATGCCCAGCGCCGAGGTGGAGAAGACCGTCACCATTGAGGTGCCGGGGGTCGAACTGGGCATGGACATCCTGGGCAGTCTGGCGGACGGCGCGGCGGTCGAGGCCGCGCTGCGCCCGCTGGTCGCTGCGTATCGCGCCTGGCTTGCCGGGCAACTCGTCACCTCGGCGCAGCTCCAGGGCACGCGGCGCGAGACGGCCGAGATGCTGGTTGCCCACGCCGAGATCGCCGCCACGCGCATTGGGCGCGGCATTGACCTGCTCGTGCAGTCCCCCGATGCGCTCGACGCTTTTCGCGCCGCCAACCGTGCGGTCGCACGCGCCCTGCACACCCGGAATGGCATCGCCCACCCGCGCTGGCGGGCCTTCCAACTGGCCTTCATCCTGCTCAACCTGCCCGGCATGGCCGACCCCCATGACCAGGATCGCACCAGCGTTGACCTGCTCTTCTTCCCCACCGGCGGCGGCAAGACCGAGGCGTACCTGGGCCTAGCTGCCTTTGCGCTCGTGCTGCGGCGCATCCGCTGCCCCGGCGACGCCGGGAAGGCCGGCGCGGGCGTCAGCGTGATTATGCGCTACACCCTGCGCCTGCTGACGCTGGATCAACTGGCGCGGGCGACCAGCCTGATCTGCGCGCTTGAGCTTGAGCGCGAACAGGCACCGGAACGCTACGGCAGGTGGCCCTTCGAGATCGGCCTCTGGGTCGGCAAAAGTGCCACGCCCAACCTCATGGGTGATAAGAAGACCAACAAGAACCAGGACACGGCCCGCGCCCGGGTGATCCGCTTCAAAAACAACCCCAAGGGCAATCCCTCACCAATCCCGTTGGAGAGCTGCCCTTGGTGCAACACGCGCTTCACCGCCGCCTCGTTCAGCCTGCGGCCCAACGCCGACACGCCAAGCGAACTCCGCATCGTCTGTAGCAATTTTGCGTGTGCTTTCAGCCGCAATCGCCCGTTGCCGATTATCGCGGTGGATGAGACGATCTACCGCCGCCTGCCAGCCTTCCTCATCGCCACGGTTGATAAGTTCGCCGCGTTGCCCTGGATGGGTTCCTGCGGTGCGCTGCTCGGCGGTGCCGACCGCCACGACGCCACGGGCTTCTACGCCGCATCTGAGCCAAAGCACGGCCAGATGCTCAGCCAGCCACTCGCCCCGCCCGACCTCATCATCCAAGACGAACTGCACCTGATCTCCGGCCCGCTCGGCACGATGGCCGGCCTCTACGAGACCGCGATTGACGCGCTCTGCACCCGTGATCTCAACGGCACCCCGGTGCGCCCGAAGATTATCGCCTCGACCGCCACGGTGCGCCGCGCCCAGGAGCAGATCCAGGCGCTCTTCGGTCGCCCCCTGACGCATATTTTCCCGCCGCCCGGCCCAGACCGGCGCGACTCGTTCTTCGCCCGCACCGCGCCGAGCAGCGCGACACCGGCCCGCCAGTACGTCGGCATCGCCGCCCAGGGCCGCAGCCCGAAGGTCGTGATGCGGAAAGCCTGGCTGGCACTGATGGCCGCCGCGCAGCGGGCGTACCGCGACGCCGGTGGCGAGACCAACAAGGTCAACCCGGCTGACCCGTACATGACCGTCCTCGGCTACTTCAACAACCTGCGCGAGCTCGGCGGTGCGCGGCGCATCCTGGAAGAAGAGGTACAGAATACCGTCAAGGGCTACGGCGCACGCAAGCGGGTCAACGAGGCCAGCGGCCTCTTTGCCGACCGCAATCGCTTTAGCGCGGTGCTGGAACTGACCTCACGGGTCTCCACCGACCAAGTCGCCGAAGCCCGCCGCCACTTGGAGTCGCCCTTTCACAACGTTGATGACCGGGTTGACTGCGCGCTCGCCACCAATATGATCTCGGTCGGCCTCGACATCCAGCGCCTGGGCCTGATGGTGGTCATCGGCCAGCCCATGCTCACCGCCGAGTACATCCAGGCCACCAGCCGCATCGGGCGCGACGACCAACGGCCAGGGCTGGTCGTCACCCTGCTCAACGTTCACAAGCCGCGCGACCGTTCGCACTACGAGCGCTTCCGCCACTACCACGAGACCTTCTACCGCGCAGTGGAGGCCACCAGCGTCACGCCCTTCTCGGCACGCGCCCTTGATCGCGGCTTTGCTGGTGCCCTCGTCGCCCTCGCCCGCCACCACGAGCCACTGCTCAGCCCGCCCAGTGGAGTTGAACGGCTCGCCCAGGTGCGGACGGCACTGGAGCCGTATCTCATTGGCGTGTTCCGTGAGCGCGTCAACCAGCAAGCTTTCGCCGCCGATGAGCGTGACGAGCGCGTGCTCGCCGTGCAGAACCGCATCGTTGACCTGCTCGACGCCTGGCAGACGGTGGTTGACGCCTACCTCCAGGCCCCTGTGGCGGTGCAGTACCAGCCCTACGAGACGAAGAGCACCGCCAAACCGCTGCTGCGCGACTCATTGGACAAACAGTTCGAATCGGAGCACCACCGCAAATTCCGCGCCAGCCGGTCGCTGCGCGATGTCGAACCCGACGTCAACCTGTATCTGCGCGACGCCAACAACCAACTGGTGGAGGAATAGCCGTCAGCCGTCAGCCGTCAGCCGATAGCCGTCAGCCGATAGCCGATAGCCGTCAGCCGTCAGCCGATAGCCGTCAGCCGATAGCCGTCAGCCGTCCTGTTGCGGAAAATCTACAATCTACAATCCAAAGGGAACTTCATGACGAAAGCTCACGGCCAACTCCGTCGCAGCCAACTCTTGACCACCTACGGGCCGGGCGCGCTCTTCGACTTGCCACGCCACGCGGCAATCATCGGCGGGCTGGACACCTGGCCGCATCCCAGCAAGCTTGAGGAAATTGTCGAGCCGCGTCTGTCGCGCACAATCCAGCACATGACCGGCGTCGTGGGGCCGAAGCTCTACGCGCCGCCCGCGTCCGACGACACCCCAAGCGCAGATTCAAGCGGCATCGTTGTCTACCGCTTCCCCGAGTGGTTCGTCGTCCAGGAGGCGTTTACGCCCGGCGAGCGCAACCACGCCCGGCGCCTGGTCACGCGCATCACCCTCACCAAAGGCCGCTTCGCGGGCTTGCCGGTGGTCGCCACCCGCTTTGTGGCGGCTTGCTCGCACGGCCATGTTGACGACCTGAACTGGCGCTTCTTCCTCCACGGCAGCACGCCCTGTCATCGCCAACTCTGGCTAGACG
>CAIRDL010000102.1 GCA_903877345.1 uncultured Oscillochloris sp.
AGCGAACCTGCATGTGCTGATCGCCATTAACGACCGCTTCGCCGACGGTACCGATGTGTCGTGGCTGTGGGACGCCGAGTTCGAGGCGCTCGCCACCAAGGTCGCCGCCGTAACCGTCAGCGGCACCCGCGCCGCCGATATGGCCGTGCGGCTTAAATACGCCGCCGTACCCGAAGCGCGAATCATGGTTGAGCCGGACATGAGGGCAGCACTTGATCACGCCATCGCAGGGCTGCCCGTTGGAGCGACGCTGTTCCTACTCCCTACCTACACCGCCATGCTTGAACTGCGCGCAGAACTCGCCCATCGTGGGTGGGTGCGCCAATTCTGGGAAGGCTAAGACAAGGTTCAGATCAGCTTTACCGTGTGCGCCATGCGTAGTGCGGGCTTCCAGCCTGCCAGATGCGCGTCGGCAGGCTAGAAGCCTGCGCTACGAACGGTAAACCTGAAACCTGGCACCTGAAACCTGGTCTAAGGGGAACCAGCCGCCGCGTTGCAGCGTTCCTCCCGTAGATTACCAAATGGCTCCACGGAGGTTTCTAATGGCACAGCGAACTATCGCCCTCCTCATCGCGTTTGTCCTGATCGTGCCACTCGTCGCATGTGGCAGCGGGTCACAGCCGGCATTCTCCAGGATCAACTCTGGCTTAGGCAACGGTAGCGGCTCATCCCACGCCCCGACCTCCGCCATTGCCCCCACCGCTGCCCCCACCGCCCTCGCCGCCCGCGAAGCGGCTACCGCCCCCGCCCTCGCCGCCGCATCAACCGCGAGTGCCGGTGGTGTCGTCGCCACCGCGCCACTGGCCGACGCGGCACCGCCCGCAGGTGCAGAAGGCAGCGCGGCGGGTTCAGCACCCGCACCGACCGCCGCCCGTACCGCCCCCGCCACCAACGCTGAAGCTCCGGCCACAAGCGCTACCGCACCCCGCCGCCCTGCCGCCCCCGAAGCCTCGCTCAAGGCAGGCGAACGTGACGACAATGTCGCCTTCACTGACTATCTTGCCTACCTCAAGGGCTATCAGGCGACCGATGTGCGGCCCGCCGATGTGAGCGAACGCTACCTCATCAGGGTCATTGACGACAACCAGCGCCCGGTGCTCGACGCCCGCGTGACTGTCTACGATGGCGAGCGCGCCGTTTTCCAGGGGCGCACCTACGCAGGCGGCAAGACCATCTTTATGCCCCGCCGCTTCGACACGGGCAACAGCACGTCCTTCCGCGTCGTGGCCGAATATGGGCAGGCCCGTGCCGAGACCACCTTCCAGCGCGGTGCGACCGAACAGATCGAGTTGGGCCTCCGCAACACCACCATAGACCAGACGCTGCGCCTCGACTTGCTCTTCCTGCTCGACACCACCGGCAGTATGGGCGACGAACTGAGCCGCATTCAGCAGACGATTGACAGCATCGCGGCCCGCATTGACGCCTTCACACCGCGCCCCCAGATCCGCTACGGCCTCGTGGCCTACCGCGACACGGGCGATGCGTATGTGACCCAGCCCGCCGACTTCACCCCCGACCTTGCCGCCTTCCGCACGCAGTTGGGTGCCTTGGATGCGAACGGTGGCGGCGACACCCAGGAAGCGCTTGACGAAGCGCTGCATGCGGGCATCGTGCAAGCGGCTTGGAGCGATACGCCAGCGGTGCGGCTCGTCTTCCTGGTCGGCGACGCGGGGCCGCATGTGCTCAGCACCACCCAGTTCACCTACCTCGACGCCACCCGTGAGGCGGTAGCCCGGGGCATCAAAATTTACCCCATCGCGGCCAGCAACACCGACCCCCAGGCCGAGTATGTCTTCCGCCAGTTGGCCCAACAGACGCTCGGCGGCTTCGTTTTCCTTACCTATCAGGAAGGCGCGAGCGGCGGTGCCCCCGGTGAAAGCACCACCCTCGAAGCCGGAGCCCAAGCCTACACGGTCGAGCGGCTCGACGATCTGATTGTGGGCATCGTCAAACGTGAACTCGCCGCCGCCGTTGGTGTCCGGTAGCTGTGGTAGAATCGGGGCCGCACGCAGCCACCCTGCTGAAAGGCCCACCGATGGGACATCAAGCGCATGAAGAACTGGCCCGGGCCACAGGATCGGGCCAGATTCGTTGCGGCATCCTCACACTAAGCGACACCCGTACCCCCGCGACCGACACCAGCGGGGCCGCCATCCGCGCTGCACTCACCCAAGCCGGACATCATGTGGTAAGATATGCCATCGTTCGTGACGAACCTGAGGCAATTATCGCCCTTGTGCGAGCCGCCGCCGCCGAAGAAATCAAGCTGCTCATCACCAACGGTGGCACCGGAATCACACGCCGCGACAGCACCATCGAAGCCCTTGACACCCTGTTCGAGAAACGGCTCCCTGGGTTCGGCGAACTGTTTCGGATGCTTTCGTACCAAGCAATTGGGGCCGCCGCGATGCTTTCACGGGCAACCGCCGGAGTCTACGCCGGCATGTTGATCTTCTGCCTCCCCGGTGCAACTGCCGCCGTCACGCTTGGCCTCGAAACCCTGATCATCCCCCAAGCGGCCCATCTGGTTTGGGAAACGACCCGCCAATAAGGTGACGGTGCGCTTTTCTGATATAGTACGGAGCATTGCAGCGTCAACCTTGCCATTCTCCGCTTAGACATGGTTCGTGGCTACTTTACAGTTTAATCAAGCACAAGGCGTTTTCTGCGCTTGATCTGAAACCTGAAACCCGACACCTGAAACCTTGTCTTAGGCTGTGTAAGGAGCCAGAGAGCCCATGACCTCAGTAGAAGGCTTCCGTGGCCTGCACTATCCGAATAAGATCGGTCGGCTCTGCTTCCTATCACTCGAGGAGGTGATGGGTCAGAATGGCGTGAAGGCACTGCTTCGCCTCGCCGACCTGAACCAGTACCTCGATGCGTATCCGCCCAACGATCTCAAGCGTGAGTTTCCCTTCGAGGCGATTGCAGCCTATTCGGTGGCGCTGGGCACGATGTACGGCCCACGTGGTGCCCGTGGCCTTGAACTGCGCGCCGGTCGCGTCGCCTTCACGCTCGGCCTCAAAGAGTTTGGCCCCTTGCTCGGCATGGCCGACTTGGCCCTCAAACTGATGCCGATTACGATGAAGCTGAAGATTGCGCTGAATGCCACCGCACAAACGTTCGACCGCTTCAGCGACCAGTCGAGCCATGTTGAAGAAGAGCGCGGTCAGTTTATCTACCACGTCACGCGCTGCTCGAACTGCATCACCCGCCCCGAACCCGGGCCAGTTTTCTACATCGCTCGCGGCATCATTGAGGAGGCGACCGCCTGGGTTTCGGGTGGCCGTCGCTTCGCCGTCGAGCAGTGTACCTGCATGGCGCAGGGCGCACCCTCGTGCAGTTTCAACATCGGCAAAGAACCACTAGAGTAATGGTAGATTGTAGATTGCAATCTACCATCTGCAATCCCCATGCGCTGGTTGGCCCTCAAGCTCATCCGCTTCTACCAAATCGCCATCTCACCGTGGTTGCCGCCGAGTTGTATCTACGAACCGACGTGTTCGCAGTATGGCGTCGAGGCAATCAGCAAGTACGGTTTCGTTAAAGGTGGCTGGCTAACCTTGAAGCGCATCCTGCGCTGCGGCCCTTGGTCTAAAGGCGGCTACGACCCCGTCCCCTAAGCTCCCCATCGCAACCTTCCCCCGCCCCAATGCGTCTTACTCTCCGCCGGTAGATCTACGACAAACGTCGCGTCTGCCCCTCTGCCTATTGAGCGATGCCAAGTGGCACCCGCGCTGCCATACGAAGGGCGGCAGAGACCGACAAAGGCGCATAGACGCCAGGAAAGGTGTACGGTGGCTGAACCGTCGCGTGAGCTGATTGCACTGGCCCAACAGGGGCATACCCAAGCCCTGACCCAGTTGGTGTTGGGCCAGCAGCACTACGTCTACAGCATTGCTATGAGTGTGCTGAAGCACCCCGAAGACGCCGCTGATCTTACCCAGGAAGTGTTCATCAGGCTGTTCCGGGTCATTCCGCAATATAATGGCGAGAGCCGTTTCACCACATGGCTCTATCGCCTAGTCGTCAATTTGTGCCGCGACGAACTGCGCCGCCGTGGGCGTCAGGTGCCGCTCGCGCCCCCAACCTCCGAGGTTGAGGAGGCCGACCAGTTGGCGAGCGTCGCCGACGATGACCGCTGGACGAGTCCCGAGCAAGCGCTCGACTCACGGGAGACCCGCGACCAAGTGCGGCGGGCGCTCGGCCAGCTCGAAACGCATTACCGCCTCGTGTTGACGCTGTACTATTTCGAGGACATGAAATACACCGACATCGCCGAGGTGCTCGATCTGCCGCTGAATACGGTTAAGAGCCACATCCGGCGCGGCAAAGAGCGTCTGGCGGTCATTCTGGAGGCGCAGGAGCAGCCGCCCGCTGCCCGGGCGGTCGTGCAACAGCCCCAGCGCGAACCGCGTGGCACCTTTTCAGACGCTGCACCCCTTCGCCTGATCTTCGGTGGGGTTGGGAGGTGACATCATGAGCGACCAGCCACAAACGCGCAGCGCTGCCGACCGACTCGATCTCGTCCTGTGCAACGAACTGCACTGGGAAGCCCCGCCGGAACTGACCGCCTGCCTGTTGGGGCTGATTCCCGGTGCGACGAGCTTTATCGTGAGTCCGCCGCCCCGCCCCAAATCGTGGTACAGCCTGCTCGTTCTCACGCTCACGGCGGTCGCCATTGGCCTGTCGCTAGCGGTCGCTTGGCAGCTTTACAACACGGTCGGGACTGAGTTTGGCCTTGCCGCCAGTTTTGAGCAATTACGCAACGCGCCGCTGTTGGGCCTCCAACGCCTTGACGAGGCGCTGCCAGCCTCGCGGCCCGCCGTAGCGGTGCTCGTCGCCCTGCGCGACCAACTGCACTGGCTGCTCTTGGCGCTGGTGCTTTGGCTGGCCCTTGATGGCTGGCAGCCTCAGTTCAAGCGTACCGTCACCAGCGGCTAGACCTGCTAATTTGGTTTAAGTGAATCGCCCCTTGGCGCTGCTTCGTGCCACGAACAGCGCCAGGGGGCTGATTCGTTTACAAGGGCGCATGGCGAATCAGCGTATAATGCACTCGCCCCCGATGCGGTTCTGAAGGCCCAGGATGACCATGATTACCCAAGTTGAAGCGGCGACCGTCGCTACGATTCTTGAGACGCTGCGGGCGGAGTTACGAGCGCAACGCACCACTTCGCCCGAAACGGGGACGGCGCTG
>CAIRDL010000103.1 GCA_903877345.1 uncultured Oscillochloris sp.
CCCCTACTTCCGCTTGTAGCGAGGCAGATAAAACGGCATCTTCACGGCGCGGGCGCGGACGGGCTGGTTGCGGATGAGCACCGCAAACTCGCTGCCCACGGTGCTGAGGGCGGTGGGCACATAGGCCATGCCAAGGGGCTTGCCGAGGGTCGGCGAGGGCATGCCGGTGGTCACAAAGCCAATCGGTTCGCCCGCAAGCGAGTGGACGGGATAGTCGCCACGCGCCACGCCCCGTTCGAGCAACTCAAAGCCAGTGAGGCGGCGGGTGACGCCAGCAGTTTTGATTTTGGACAAAGCCTCGCGACCAATGAAGTCGCCCTTGTCGAGTTTCACCGCCCAACCGAGCCGGGCTTCGTAGGGGTTGATCGTCGCGTTGATCTCGTGGCCGTAAAGGGGCAGACACGGCTCGAAGCGCAGGCTGTCACGGGCACCGAGACCGCAGGGCTTAATGCTGCCGGGCTCACCCAGCGCAAGTAGGCGGTGCCACACCAACGGCGCTTCGCTTGCTTCAAAAAAGAGTTCAAACCCATCTTCACCGGCGTAGCCGGTGCGGGCAATCAGGCTGGTCACGCCGAAAAGCGTGGTCATCGCAACACCGTGGAACGGGAGACTATCGAGGTCGTTGGTGGTCGAGTCTTCGGCAGTGGCGAGCAGCGCTTGGGCGGTTGGCCCTTGGAGCGCCAACATGGCCCAGCGTTCGGAGCGATCCACGATCTCGACATCGAAATTCGTCGTCTGTTGCTCGATCCACGCCCAATCCTTGTCGAAATTGGAGGCGTTGACCACGACCAGGAACTCATCGTCGAGGCGGTAGATGAAAATATCGTCAACGATCCCGCCATCGGGCTGACAGAGCAACCCATAGTGGGCAAGGCCAAAGGCAATGCTGGCAACATCACAGGTGGTGATGTGCTGAAGGAATTCTTCAGCCTGAAGGCCGCGCACCATCAGCCGCCCCATGTGGCTAATATCGAAAAGACCGGCCTGTTGACGCACCGCACGGTGTTCATCAAGCACACCGCTGTACTGCACCGGCATTTCCCAACCGCCGAACGCGACCATACGGGCACCCATGCCGACGTGGGTCTCGAAGAGTGGCGTGCGCTTGAGCATAAGACTCCTTATCAATCGGCGAGACCATCGCGAATCCGCAGCAGCAACTCACGGCAGGCGATGGCGTGGTGGGCCTGTTCCGCATCGCCACTGGCGCGAGCTTCCGTAGCAAACTGCCAGAGAGCTTGGAGGGCCGCTGCCTCAAACAGCATGGGGTAGCGGTCAAGCACCTCGGCAAAAGCCTCCTTGCCTCGCGCATGCAACAACGCCTCGATGGCCTCATCGAGGGTGGTCGCCTCAACGCGAGTGCCTTGGCGGAGCTGCGCCAAGGCTTCGCGCCGCTCCTCAAGCGCGTGCGCGAGCCGTTCGTAGCCTTCATCCAGCACCAACTCGACCTGCGCGGTCAGCAGCCGGTCGGCAGTGGGGTGCAACAGCAACGGATAGAGTGCCGCGACCTCCGTGAGTTCCGCGTTACTCTGGGCGGCCAACAGCGCCTGGAATACGCCTGGGGGAATGGCGGTGATTTCAGGGGTGTCGGCAGGCTCAGGTGTGACCGGGCGGGCGGCGCGCATACGGACGAGGAAAGCCCGCACCTCGCGCAGACTCTCGGCCAGCGCGGAATCGCCCTGTTCAACCGCCACCGTGGTCAACTCAGCCAAAGCAGGATCCGTAGCTGGCGCAAGCAGCACCGGATGGGCCGTCAGCACCTGCGCGAGTTCCTCAGGCGTGTTGGCGGCGAGCAGCGTTTGAACGGCGAGGAGTAGCGGCGGTGGCGCAGCCTTGGGCAGCGGCGGGGTCATCGCCGTAAAGGGGCGCGACGTTTCTGCCAAGGCACGGCGCTGTTGGGCGCGGTGCAACCGACGGGCAATGCCCGCGAGATCCTGGGCAATCTCCGCCTCCGCGAGATACGGGCGGCGCTGCGCTTCAGGAATCGCATTGACCAAAGCGGTGGAGAGGTCACGGAACTGATCGCGCCACTCATACTCGGCGGTACCGGGGGGCGGGGCGAAAATCACCCGGCGGGCCTGGGCATCGTGGAAAAGCAACGGCTCCTTGGCGAGACCACCCGCGCCGCAGCTTGGGCAATAGATCATGTTCAAGTCACCGCGCAACAACGCCTCAACCGCTGCCGGTTGCTCTTGGGCATCAAGAATCACCCAGACCAGCGCCGCGAAATCGGCACCGCAGGTGGGACAGTTCAACTGCACTTGCTTCTGAACGGCGATGGGCATAGCGCCTGCGAGTGGGCTGGGATCACGGCGGCAACGCGCCCTATTCTACCATGCCCAGTGGGGGTGCGTTAGAATGGGCCGCATTGCCGCCGTAGGGACGGTGCAAAGTCCCTGCGTATAACTCCAGGCTGGCGACTGAAACGCTTGGTGTGCGATCGTCTACACGGTTTTGCATCAAGACGCGCTTAACGCCAATGCCATGTGGTCGGGTCAGGCGAATCACCGCTGTACCGCTGGCGTCCCAATGCGGCTCCGTCGATCTCACACCAAGCGTTTCAGTCGCGAGTAAGGTTTGCCCTTCACCCCTAGTTTAGGTTTGCTCTAGCTAGGCCGGTGCTAGACCTACGTTTGGTTGCGGAAAATTGACGCAAAGTTGCGCTGTAACTTTCGGCGACCGTATAATGATTCGAGCCGACCGTATAATGATTCGAGCCGACCGGATAATGATTCGAGCCGACCGTATAATGATTCGAG
>CAIRDL010000104.1 GCA_903877345.1 uncultured Oscillochloris sp.
CAACGAGGGCGATTGGTCGCTGCCAGTCGAGCAGACGATCATCATTCGCACCCGCGACGGCGGCATGGTCGGGAATCAGCGCTGGACACTGCTGATCTACGCGGTTGCCGACAACAACCTCGACCCGTATATGGGCGAAAACTCTGCGCTGAACGGGATGCTCTATCGCCTGAAGAACGCGGGCGCGCTGTCCAATGTCCAGGTCGGGATGCTGTACGATGGGCCGGGGGCGAATGACACGCGCCGCTACATCCTCAAACCCGATGGGCCATTGCAGCCGGCGGAACCCTTGCCTGAGGCGCGGATGGACGAGATGGAAACCCTGCGCGATTTTGTGCGTTGGGGCTACGCGACGTTCCAGAGCGATTATTACGCCCTGTCGCTGGTAGATCACGCCAATGGGGTCGTCGGCTTTGGGCAAGACAACACCAGTGACGGCACGGGCAAGGCGTTTCTCACGCCCATTGAACTCCGCACGGCCTTGCAACAGGCCACCGACAACGGCACACGCAAGCTCGATGTGCTCCACGTTGATGGTTGTTCGTTTGGGCTGTTGGAAGACGCCGCGATTGCTGCCGAACTCGCCCAGTACCTGATTGTCTCGCCCAACACCGGCTGGGGCGTGTTCGCCTACGAACGCTATCGCCAGCTTGCCGGACAATCCGCCGACCCGCGCACCTACGCCGAAGCGGTCGCTCAGACCTATGCCAGCGCGGTTGGCGCACACGGACTGCCCTATACCGTGTCGGTGTTTGACATGGCCCGTTTTGCCGACCTGAACCAGCGGGTGAGCACGTTTGGCAATCAACTGCTGGCCTATACGCAGGCCGACCTAATCAATCACGTTGAGGATCTCCGCATCCTCCGCAATGCCAGCCAGAGGTACGACTCGGGCGGTGTGTATCTGGAAATTGACCCGGAGGATAGCTACGTGGATCTGACGGACTTTGCGACCCGCGTGCAGGCCACGGTGGGTGATGCGAATGTCCAGAGCGCGGCGCGGGCGGTGATTGATGCGGTGCAAGGCAGCGCCGGGAACGCGCCCTTTGTCATTTACGAAGCGCACGCCTCGGGGCAATTCGTGAGCTACGATCCATTCCAGGGCCGGGAACGGGCCTTCACCGTCGATCTCGACCACGCGACGGGGCTGGCGATCTTCTACCCGCCGCGTAGCAACCTCAACGCTGGCAGTGCCTATAAGGCGTACATCGAACACCGCCTCTTTGACACCACCCGCGACAGCGGTTGGACGCGCTTCATTTGGCAGGGGCTACCGGCGCAACTGAGCGGTGATCCGTCACCGATGCCGAACGATGTGTTGATCCCGCCCTTTATTGCGCCAATGGTGACGAACACGCCGACCGCCACCAGCACGCCGACCGCCACCAGCACGCCAACGAACACGCCGACCGCCACCAGCACGCCGAGCAACCCACTGCAACAGCGGGTCTTCTTGCCAATGATGGCGCGTTAGGGCATGTGGTTCAAATCAGACGTAGAGACGCAAAATGTTGCGTCTCTACGTCTGGGCCTCGGTGATGGATTGCCGTAGATGCGCGGCATTGGTGGGGTTGGCGAGCAGGTAGCGCGTCTCTTGCCAGGCGGTGTATTCGTCGAGCGGCACCACAACGACCTGCTGACCGGTTTCGAGGACGACAATCGTTGGTTCGGCATCGTCAATCACCTGCGTTAACAACCGTTCTAGGTTGCGTTTGGCTTCCTTCAGCGTGACTGCATGCATAAAGCTCCTCCTGACTGTACCTACTTGGTAAGGGTTAATGGCGCGTAGGGCTTGCGCCCACAAGCGGCGGCTTGAGATCAACGTACGGGAAGCGCAGCGCGAGGCTCATGAGAGCGGTGTCTTATCTACATCAAGAACATGCAGGAGGGTTGCTGCTGCATCGAAGGCGTCATAAGGTGCCCACACCGTATGGGGAACCGTCGTGAGCGGCGTTGGTAGCTCCGCTTCACGGGCGATGTCCGCAGCCAATGTTTGTAGCAAGCGCAGCTTCTCTTGCCGAGGCAGGGCATGAATGGCTGGCAGCAGTTCAGTAAGCGATAGCATCATTGATTCTCCTCATCGTCGATTCGGGACAAATATTGAAGGTCGTCTGAGTACCATAGCACCCAGCATACGTTCTCGCAATCGTGCAATGTGGATCGGTGTTTGTTGCCCGCACTGTCCCTTTACGGCAACGCAGGCAAGCTAAACTCCGCCGTCCGCATCAGTGGTTGAAGCGCCGCCCAATAATAGGGATGGTCGTACCCCGCCGCCCGCACCGTCGCCTGCGCCTGCTGCATGGCCGCCCCAAGCCCCGCCCCACCCCGCAACGCACCATAGCACGCCTCAACACCGATGCGGGTCGCCTCGGCATCAATCTGCCAGAGACCCGCAACCACCGCCGTCACCCCGGCGGCAAGAAACGAGCCGGAGAGTGCCAGCGCCAGCCCGCCCAAGGGCGCGACGGCGTTGGTTTCACAGGCGCTCAGCACCGCCAGCGCCGTGCCCGCGAGGTTCAGGTTGAAGATGTCGGCCAACAGCACCGGGCCGTCAGCCAGGGTAATTGCCGAGAGCAACGGCTGTTCGGCGTTGAGCCGCCCGTGCGCGCTGAGATGCAGCAGCGCCGCCCCAGTCGCTCCGGCGAGATCAGCACTGGTCGCTTGTTCCACCACGCGGGCCGTAGGGAAGATGCGCGCATAGGCGTCCAGTTCGGCGGCGACCTGCAGCGCAATTGCGCCATCCGCACAGCCAAGCGCTAACGGCGGGCCATTTGCGGGCGGAGGCAGTGCCAGGGCCAGCACCGCCAGCGACGGCACGAGACTCAGCGTGTGCTGTTCCCCCAAATAAGGCACCGTTGGGTTGCCCCGGTCATAAAAAGCGGCCCAAGGCAAGTCCGCCAGCGCTCCGTCAGGCGCGAGGATGAGCGGCGTGCCGTCCGGGGCGAGACCAAGCGGGGCGACCAACAGCGTGTGCAGTTCGGCAAAAAGCGTGTCGGTAGCCGGACGTTGCGCCAACGCCCGCGCAAGTTGTTCGGCGGGCGGTAGCTTCGCCAACGGGTGCAAGCGCAGGCTCAAACGTTCGGCAGCGTCACGGATCGCCGCCGTTTTGCCCAAGACGACCCAACGCGGCGGCGCAGTTCGCGTCAGCACACACGCCCGCGCCTGCTTTTCACCAAGCAGAAATTCGACCGCAATCGCCTCCGTGGGCAATTGCGCCTGAATGGCTTCCAAGTTCGGCAACGGCAACGGTGGGCGCTCCGGGCGCGAAACGCGCAGCAGCGCCAGCGCCTCCCGAATATGTCCCTGGCAAACGCTTTGCGCCGCCGCATCACCCGCCGCCTCGCGGAACCGCTCTTCCCAAAAGATCAGCGCCGTGCGGGCGGTCAGCCACGCCGCATCGGGCGGGGCCACTTGGCGCGGGGCAACCATGTCGGCCCACAGGCCACCTTTCGCCGTCAACACCGCGTCGAGCGCCAACGCGGGCCGGTTTTCGCGCAGATACGCTTCCGCCAAGCGCGTCTGCAACAACGATTGACTCGTCAGCGCCCGGGCCTTTAGTTCTTCAACCGGCAATGCGCGGCGCATAGACGCCGCTAGATCGGCAGCGCGTTGAAGCGCTGCACTGACCGTGCGACCTCGCGAGACGGTTGCGATGCCTTCGCATGCCTGCTGCTCCAGCGCTGGCTGGTTGAGCGTGGCTGCCTGCGTGGCGAGCGTTCGATACCGCACGGCTGCATCACGCCGCAGCACCGCAGCGAGCTGCGCCGCAAGCAACCCCGCCTGGAGCGCTGCGCCCGGTACGTCAAGCGCGGTAAGCGTGGCAACAGCGGCATCAGCCTGAGCGAGCAACGCCGTCGGCTCGCTTGCCCGTTGCAACGCCGGGTGCGCCTGGAGCGCGGCGAGAGTCGCTTGTAGCATGGGGGAAACCTGTGCGGCGAGGGCGACCGCTTGGGCGCGCACCACCTCACGGTCACGCACGAGCCACCGCAGTGGCTCAAAGCTCCACGGCGGCAGGCTTTGCTCGGCAGTAAGGGCGAGGCGCAGGGCCAACAGCGCCGCCTCGACACTTTCCTCCGCCAATTGGTGCGCCGCAAAAAGAGTTGCGGCAGCGCGAGCCGCCCGATAGCCTTCCTCAAACATCCCCAGGCGTTCGTAAAGGTTCGCCTCCTCGACCGCCACCGTCGCCTCTTCAACCGCCAGTTCAGGCGGGAAAGACGCACGCGCCGCTTGCAACGCCCGCAGCGCCTCCATCAGCCGATCCTGAAGGGTGCTCAGACGGGCCTGGTTAATGGCGACCCGCGCCACCAAATCATCGTACCCTTCAGCCACGGCCAAGGCGTGCGCTCGCGCAAGCTGTTCGGTTGCCAGCGCGAGATCGCCCAGAAACATGGCGGCAAACGCTTGGTTAATCTGCGCGGTGATGACGATGGCGGGTGCAGCACTGTGCAACGCCACTTGCTCGGCCTCGCGGGCATACGCCAGCATCGCCGCGTACTGCCCACGGCGCGCTTCCAAATCGGCGCGGTTAATCAGCAGCGGCGGCAAGCGGGCCATCAGCGCGTGCGTGCGGAGTGTGGATTCCGCTTCATCGAGCGCGGCGACGCCTTCCGCAACACGACCAAGCCGCCCCAAAAGCGGCCCCCGGTTCACCTGCACCCGCGCCGCCAAAACAGGCGCATCCTGATAATGAGCGTAGGCCGCATCAAAGTGCGTGAGCGCCAGCGCACTCTCCCGATGCATGGCCGCCAACCCCGCGCACCAATGCGCCTCAGCCGTATCTGCCGGGTGGCCGCTGGCCTGAGCAATGGCCCACGCCTGTTGCAACAGCCCCGGCACCGGGCCATAATCGCCCTGATGACACGCCGCGACCAGCGCATCTTTAAGCTGTTGGAAAGCGGGGTTGGCGCTAGTGCTCATCGCCAAGCACCATCGGCGGCGTCAGCAGCACCCCCGTGGCGAGCGCAACGCGCACATGGTAACTCCCAGCGGGAAGGCGGTCAAAGGTGAAGAAGCCGCCCGCATCGGTCGTGCGGGTGCGGCGGCGACCATCGGGGGCGCGCAGCACCACGGTTGTCGCCTCAAGCGGCACACCCCGCTGCTCCAAGTAGCCCCGCAGCCGCCACGCCTCGGCGGCGACCGGCACGATCCGCACGACGATCTGCGCCGCCAATTCAGCGGAAACGAGCAGCGTGCCACCGCGCAGATCGTCGTGGTCGCCCTTCGTCGCAAGGGTGCCGACCGGCGTGGTGGCGAGAAACAGCGTCGG
>CAIRDL010000105.1 GCA_903877345.1 uncultured Oscillochloris sp.
CTACTACGAACCGTACAGACGGTAAAGCTCGATTGCACCAAAGGCACAAAGGCGCTGCGTAGTGCAATCTGCAGTCTACAATCTACAATCTTCCCCGCCGCAACGCCAGCCCCGCCCCGACCAACACCGTACCGAGGAGCAACCAGGGCCAATTGGTCGCGCCGTGCCCCCCGGTCACGGGCAGCGTGGCGGGCACAACTGGCGTGGCGCTTGGTGTTGGGGGAACCGTCGTAGGCGCGTTTACCGTCGGCTGCACCGGGGCTGGGCTAAAAAAGAAGAGGTGCTGCACCACCGTTTGCCCTGCCGCCACCGTCACCGTCACCGGCCCTTGGGCCGCCGTCCCTTGCGCTACTGTCGGCATCAACGTCACCACATAACGCCCCGGCACAAGGCCGTTCACGTCGTAGTTGCCGTTACTGTCCGTCAGCAGTTCGTGCGTACCGACCGAGACCATCACCCCAGGTGTCGGCATGCCTGTTCGCTGGTCAATCACCGTCCCAGTGATGCGACCAGGCGGTGGCACGGGCGTAGGGCGCGGCGCATGATACGCTGGCTCCGGGGTAGCCGTGGCAATTGCGGTAGTCGCCAGCGTCGGACGGGGCGGCATGGGTTGGGCGCGGGTCGTGTTGCCTCCGGTTGGCCCAAAGAGGGCAAACACTGTCAGCAGCAGGGTCGCCCCGCAAGCGAACAGGAACCGACGAAGTGCGCGTGCGTGCATAGGCTTCCTCTTTAGTATGCCCGTGCAAAAACTACCTGGCGCGTCGTCTCGCGGCCAGTATAGACGCACCGCCCAGGGGCGTTGGCTTGCTCCAGGGGGAGACAGCGAATGGTTGCCCGCGTCTCCTCCTGGATGCGCTGCTCATCCTCAGTCGTTCCGTCCCAATACGCCCAAGCGAACCCACGCTCAACCTGCTGCTTCAACTCGGCGTAGGTGCTGACGAAGGCGCTATGCTCAGTGCGGAAGGCCAAGGCGCGCTGGTACAGACTGGCCTGAATCTCGTCGAGCAGAGCGATGATGCGCTCGGTCAGCCCATCTTGGGGGACAAAGCTCTTGCCTGCTCGGCCCGGCACATCGCGGCGGGCCAGGGCCACGCTGCCTTTCGCGACATCCTTGGGGCCAACCTCGACCCGCACCGGGACGCCCTTGATTTCCCACTCGTTAAACTTGAACCCCGGCGTCACATGGTCGCGGTCATCTATCTTAAAGCGCAGGCGACCCGCCCATGCCGCCGTGAGTTGCGTGACCGCCGCCATCACCAGGCCGCGCTCCTCGTCATTTTTGTAAATCGGCACCACGACGACCTGCGTTGGGGCGAGGCGCGGTGGCAGCACCAAACCCTCATCGTCGGAGTGGGTCATAATCAAGGCCCCGATGAGGCGCGTACTCACGCCCCAACTGGTCGTCCAACAATGCTGCACGGTATTGTGCTGGTCGGTATAGGTGATGCCAAAGGCTTTCGCGAAGTTCTGGCCCAAGTTGTGGGACGTACCCGCCTGGAGGGCGCGCCCGTCCTGCATCATCGCCTCGATGCAGTAGGAGCGCAGCGCACCGGGGAACTTCTCCTTCTCGGTCTTGAGTCCGCGCAGCACCGGCACAGCCATTACCTGTTCGGCAAAATCGGCAT
Organism: uncultured Oscillochloris sp.; assembly: GCA_903877345.1. Classification (GTDB taxonomy): domain Bacteria; phylum Chloroflexota; class Chloroflexia; order Chloroflexales; family Chloroflexaceae; genus CAIWXH01. The sequence continues at coordinate 1,626 of CAIRDL010000105.1, forward strand.
ACACGTCATACAGAATCTTGAGTGTCTCTGCCTCGGCTTCGGCTTCGGTGGCGTGGGCGGTGTGGCCTTCTTGCCAAATAAACTCGGCGGTACGCAAAAAGGGGCGCGTGCGCAGTTCCCAGCGCATCACATTGCACCACTGGTTGTAGAGCACCGGGAGGTCACGGTACGAGCGGATCCATTTTGCATAAAAATAGCCAATGATCGTCTCGCTGGTCGGGCGGATGACATAAGGCTCGGCAAGTTCTTCGCCACCAGCGCGGGTAACTTCGGCCACCTCAGGGGCAAACCCATCCACATGCTCAGCTTCGCGCAGCAAAAAGCTTTTCGGGATCAACAAGGGAAACTGGACATTGGCGTGGCCCGTCGCCTTAATCCGGTCATCAAGCTGGCGCTGCATCAACTCCCAAATCGCCCATCCGGTAGGCTTAAAGACGATGCAACCGCGCACCACCTCGGCCACCTCAGCCATATCGGCTTCGCGCACAATATCGAGATACCACTGGTTATAGTCCGTGGCCCGCGTGGTAATCACATCTTTGGGCATGGTCGCTCCTGGTAGAAAATAGCCGCTAGAAGCCTTCTTCAGCACGCTGCGCCACTGGTCGCTCTAGCTTGTGACGGCTCGTAGTAGGGGCTTTTTAGTCCCGTGCAAGGCTTTGTAACGCGGCTGAAGCCGCTACTACGAACCGTACAGACGGTAAAGCTGAAACCGTTCAACCAAATGCGCTGCATCCTGTTGCGACCAATTCTGAGGCTTGGCCTACCCGTGAATAATCGCCAGGACTTCGTCGCGCTTTGCCGCCATCTCTTCGGGCGAGGCGACGGACTCGAGGTTCAGGCGGATGAGTGGCTCGGTGTTGGAGCCGCGCACGTTGAAGTGCCACGTCGCGTAGCTTACCGAGACGCCGTCCAAGCGTTCGACTTTACCGTCGGCGTAGCGCGTGGCGAGTGCTTCGAGCCGTCCCTGTACGTCGTCCACCTTCGAGTTGATTTCACCCGAGATAAAGTATTTCGCCTCCAACGCCTTGAGCAGATCACTCATTTTTATCCCGCGCTTCGCCAGCATTTCCATCAGCAAGAGCGAAGGCAGCAGGCCCGAATCGGCGTAGTAGAAATCCTTGAAGTAGTAATGCCCCGTCACCTCACCGGCGTACACGGCGTCTTCGTGGGCCATGCGGCGCTTGATAAAGGCGTGACCTACGCGCTCCATCAGTGGGATGCCGCCCTGCGCGGAGATCATGTCCGGCACCGCCCACGAGGCGCGTACATCGTAGAGAATCTTCGCGGCGGGGTAGCGCTCAAGCAGGTACTGGCCCATAATCGCCGTCAGGAAATCGCCAGGGATGAACGCGCCCCGGTCATCAATGGCGAAGAAGCGGTCGCCATCACCATCGAAAAGGAAGCCGATGTCGAAACCTTCGGCGATCACGCGGGCCTGGAGTTCGGCCCGGTTCTCGGGTTGCAACGGGTCGAGGCCGTGGTTGGGTAAGTTGCCGTCGGGGTCGAGGTACATGCCCACAAACTCAATCGGCAGGCGGCTGTAAATGGCTTGGAGGGCCGGGCCAACCATGCCGTTGCCGGTGTCGGCGATGACCTTGAGTTTCCGCCCTTGAAGCGCCTCACCATCAATCAGCGTCAGCACCTGGGCGACGAAGCGCTCGTTGAAGTCGTGGGGCGTGATGGTGCCTTTGCGTGTTGCGGTGGCGAAGGCTTCACTCTCGACCAGGTGGCGCAAATCCTGAATGCCCTCATCGCCGCTGAGCAAATAGGGCATCTGGCGCACCATTTTGAAGCCGCTGTACTGCTTCGGGTTGTGCGAGGCTGTCACCATCATGCCGGGTAGCCCGAGGGTCGAACAGGCGAAGTAATACTGGTCGGTGCTAACCATGCCAATGTCAACCACATCGGCCCCTTGGTCGGTGATGCCCCGCGTGACCGCCGCGAACATCGCTGGCCCCGAGAGGCGCATGTCACGCCCGACGATGACGGTGTTCACGCCCAGAAAGCTTACGAACGCCCGCCCAATCAGGTAGCCGACTTCCTCATTGAGTTCGGTCGGGTAGATGCCTCGAATATCGTAGGCTTTGAAAATCCCTGGATTGACTTGCATGAGAAACTCCTCAAAGCGGCTCTAGAACAGCGATTTCCGGCTTGCCAATTGCGCCTCAATCGTGGTCTGGATGGTGTTGCGTACCATTTCGGTCAGGCCAAGCACGGTGAGCGGATCGTCGGCCTCGGCAGGGTCGTACATGTCGGTGCGGAGCGGCTCGCCGAAGGTGATGCTCCAGCGTGTCGGTAGCGGGATGAGACCGAGGGGGCCGAGCCAGGGGAAGAAGGGCGTGAGGGGGAAATAGGGCGTGCCAATCAGGCGGGCGACTGGTTCGGCGTTCGCCAGCATGGGGTAAATTTCTTCGGCCCCCACGACGGAGACCGGGATGATGGGCGCATGAGCGCGAATGGCGGCTTGCACGAAGCCGCCGCGCCCAAAACGCGCCAGTTTGTAGCGGTCTTTGTAGAGCTTGCCGACGCCTTTGAGACCCTCGGGGAAGACGCAGACCAGTTCGTCGTTGCTGAGCAGGCGCACGGCGTTTTCGGGTAGGCCCGGCACTTGGCCGAGGGATGCCAGGGCCGGGGCGACAAAGGGCAGCGTGCTGAACCAGTGCAGGTGCAGGCTACGGATGACGCGCTCGGTGTGGGCCGGGTGGTCTTCGAGCAGCGCCGCCGCGATCATCGCTCCGTCCCAAGGCAAAACCCCGCTATGGTTTGACACCAACAGCGCTCGGCCTTCACCGGGGACGTTGGCGAGCCCTTCGGTGGTGACGCGCCACCATGTACGGTACATGAAGTTGAGCAGCGGCCGAATGGCTTCAATCAGTTCGCGGTCCATGCCGTAGGGGTCGGTGGTGTACTGGCCGTTCATGCGGCGCTTGAAAAAGCCGAAAAGTTCGTCGGCTTGGTAGCGCAACACGATCCCGATCCCTTTCCAGAAATCGGGGTCGAGGTAGTCGCGCAGATCAATGCCATGCAACAACTTCGTGACGTGATCGGCTTGCTCTTCGGTCATGCGGCGCAGGTTGTCGCCAATGAGTTTGAGTGTGCCAGCGGCCATTTCGCCCATCACGGCGTTCTGGGCGTTGCCGTGGGAAGCGATGGTGCGGACTTCGATCTCGGCATCGTAGAGCGTTGACGCAGTCGAGCCGGCGATGGGAAGTTCGTCGGTGGACGGCACCTCGACGGCTTGGTCGCTCCAGAGGGAGGTGAAAATGGGCTTTGGGCGGATGGAGATCTCTTCGGGCGCGGCGCTGCCCCCGATGGGGATGTCCTGCGTGAAGGCGGGCGCGGCGGGGCTGTCGCCAATGGGAAGGTCAAACTCAAAAACGGGAGCCACCGCCGGGGTTGCACCGCCCGCCGTGCGCATGTCCGGCTCAACAAAATGGGCTGCAAGATCCTCATGTGGGATGTCCGGCTCAACAACGAGCGCCACTGCCGGGGTTGTATCGCCCGCCGTGCGCATGTCCGATTCAACAACAAGCGGCGCGTTGGGCGAAGCTGGAGCAGCGGTGTGGGGCGCGGTTGCCGGGTGCGGTGCCTTGCGGCCCTTCGGCTTGTGCTTCGTGTGGACGGGTGTAGCGGAACTGGCGGGCGTGGTAGGCGTGGCAGGCGTCTCAGTGGGCAGCTCAGTCGGGCTGAGTTCGTCGCTCATGGAAAGTTAGCTCCTTCGAGCGAGGAAGGCCCGCAGGGCTTCCTCAGTAGTTTCGCGGTGTTCAACCGCTTGGTCGTTCGCGTTGAGCGCTTGGAGGGCGGCGGAGGCGGTGTGGGTTGGTGCCCAGCCCAACTCGTTGCGGGCCTTCGTCGTATCGGTGACGCAGCTATGGCGCAGAAAGCTCGGCTCGAAGGGCCAAAGCCCCAGGGCATCGCGGCTGCCCAGCGCTAACGCCAGGGAGACCACGGGTTCGAGGACGAGCTTGGGCTGCTTGCCAACGAGCTTGATGGCTTGGGAGAGGCAAAGGGTTTCGTCAGCCGCCAGATTGAAGGCGCCGCATGTCGGGGCGAGGGCGGCCAAGGCAAAACCCGCGACGGCATCATCAAGGTGCAAAAATTGCAGACACGGGTCAAACCCGACCAACATATGCGGCTCGGTTTGAGTAAGGTAATCAATGATCGGCGACCAAGCCCCAAGGAGCGAGGCGCAGCGCAGCGGCACAATGCACAAAGCGGGGTGCTGGAGGGCAAAATCGGTCAGGAACTGCTCGACCTCGGTGTAGTCGCGGATGACACTCGGGGCGTGGCTGCGGGCGATGGGGCGAGTCTCGGTGATCAGGGATGGGTTAAGGGGATTGGCCCCATAGACCGCCGTGTGGCTCTGCACGAGGACGCGGCGCACCCGCGAGCCGACGCAGGCACCGAGGAGTTCCATCGAACCGAGGACATTCTGCTGAACGGCATCTTCGCGACTGGCAATGGGGCTTTCGGCACCGGCGAAGGCGAGGTGGATGACGACATCAATTTGTTCGATGCGTAGTAACTCGCGGAGTTGGCGACCGCTTAGGCGGGCCGTGAGATACTCGGCGCGGCCAACCGGAGCGGAGGGCGTGGTGCGTCCGAGGCCGATGATCGTCACCGTAGGGTTGGCACTAAGCGCCTGAGCGATCTTCGCACCGAAGAGGCCATCAATTCCATTGATAAAAACCCTGGTCATAGAATGTTTGCCTTTAGACAAGGTTTCAGGTGCCGGGTTTCAGGTTTCAGGTATCGGGGTTCAGGGTTCAGATGTCGGGTTTCAGGTTTCAGGTATCGGGGTTTAGGGTTCAGATGTCGGGTTTCAGGTTTCAGGTATCGGGGTTCAGGTGTCGGGCTTTACAGTCCAGCGATCTGACGCAAAGCCGCAAAGCCGCAAGGAATATATGGTGTGATTGCAGGTTGCAACGGTCAAGTTGAAATGCCCGATTCTGAAACATGCCTTAGACAAGGTTCGTGGTTATTTTACAGTCTTGGCGAGCGCATGGCTCCCTAATGCGCCCGATCTGAAACCTGGCCCCTGAAACCTAAAACCTGGCCCCTGAAACCTAAAACCTGGCCCCTGAAACCTAAAACCTAGCCCCTGAAACCTTGGCTTACGGCTTGTCTTCGCGCTGCCGCATATGAGGAAAAAGGATGACCTCGCGGATGTTAGGCCGGTCGGTAAGCACCATCATGATGCGGTCAATGCCCATGCCGAGGCCGCCGGTTGGGGGCAAGCCGTACATGAGCGCATTGAGATAATCTACGTCCATCTGGTGGGCTTCAGCATCGCCCGCCGCAAAATCGCGCCCCTGGGCGAGAAAGCGCTGCTCCTGATCAAAGGGATCGTTCAGTTCGGTAAAGGCGTTGCCCAGTTCCATACCAACGGCGAACGCCTCGAAACGCTCGGTAAAGGCAGGGTCGTCCGGCTTGCGTTTCGCCAGGGGCGAGAGTTCCACCGGATAATCGAGGATAAACGTAGGCTGAACAAGGGTGGGCTGAACGTAGGTGCTAAAGAGTTCGTCCACCTGCTTGCCCCAAGTGGGTTTGCGTTCAACCTTGAGCGCATTGGCGGTGAGAGCGGCGTGCAGCGCCTCAAGGGTACTGAGCGTGCCAATGTCAAGGCCGGTCTGTGCGGCGATAGCGGCGCGCATCGGCAGGCGCGGCCAAGCGACACCAAAGTCAAGGGTTTGGCCCTGGTAAGTCGCGGTGGTTGTGCCCGTCACCGCCACGCACATCGCACGCAACAGTTCCTCAACCAAGCGCATCATCGTCGTGTAATCGCCGTAAGCCTGGTAGCACTCCATCATCGTGAACTCGGGGTTGTGGCTGCGATCCACACCCTCGTTGCGAAAGTTCTTGCTGATTTCGTAGACACCAGGAAAGCCGCCGACGATGAGGCGCTTGAGGTAGAGTTCGGTGGCGATGCGGAGGTAGAGTTGTTGGCCGAGGGTATTGTGGTAGGTGAGGAAGGGACGAGCAGCGGCTCCACCGTAGATCGGCTGGAGCACCGGGGTTTCGACTTCGAGGAAACCGTGGCTATCGAGGACGCGGCGCATCGCACTGATGGCGGTAGCGCGGGCCTGAAAAACCGTTCGCACCTCGGCATTGACGATGAGGTCGAGATACCGTTGCCGGTGGCGCTCCTCCACATCGGTCAGGCCGGCCCACTTCTCGGGGGGCGGGTTGACCGCTTTTGCCAACACACTCAAGCTGCTGACAAAGAGTGAGGCTTCGCCCGCCTTGGTGCGGCGCAGCGTGCCGGTGGCCTGCACAATATCGAAGGTATCGAGATCATCGCGGAAGCGGGCGAACCACTCGTCGCCGACATCAGCGCGGCTAATCCAGAGTTGCAGCGTGCCGGTGCCGTCCTCAACATGGGCAAAGGCGATCTTGCCCATGATTCGACGGGCACCGATGACGCGGCCCGCGATGGTTAAGGTGGTTGGCGCAACCGCCAGGGTGTCGAAGTCGGTCAGCACTGTGGCGATGGTGTGGGTGCGGGTCGAACGGGTTGGGAAGGGGTCAAGACCAGCCGCACGCAGGCGCTCGAGCTTGGCCGCACGTTGGGCCTGCAGGTCATTCAATTCCATGAAACTACGCGCCTGTTCTGCGGGGCCCAAGGCACCCGGCTCATGTTGACCTTTATTATACCATCGAAAAAGCCCCTCTTGCCTGTACCCAGGCCAGAGGGGAAACGCTCAACCAGCCGCAACGGCGGGTTATTTTACTTTCACAATCGTGAGCTTCATCACGCCGGAGGGGGTTTGCACCGTGACTTTATGGCGCGAACGCTTGCCCAGGATGGCCGAGCCGATGGGCGACTCGTTGGAGATGCGGCCCTGCCGGGGGTTTGCCTCGGCGCTGCCGACACTCATCCACGTCTCCTCCTCGCCATCATCCTCAAACCGCACCGTCACTTGCGAGCCGACCCGCACCTCGCCGTTGCTCACTTGCTCTTCGTCAATCGTCTCGGCGCGGGAAAGGAGATTCCTGAGTTCGCGGATGCGGCCTTCGAGGATGGCTTGCGACTTTTTCGCATCCTCGTACTCGCCGCTCTCCGAGATGTCTCCAAGCTCCTTGGCGGCAGCAATGCGCTCC
>CAIRDL010000106.1 GCA_903877345.1 uncultured Oscillochloris sp.
CTTATGTCAGTCCCGCCTTCCGCAGCGCCGCCGCCAACGGATTATCGTCGTCATCATCCTCAGCGGTAGGGTTCGGCTCGTCCGCGCTGCTCGTGGCGTAGAGTGACGAGGTCGGGCGCGGCTCATCCGGTTCCTCCGGTTCCTCATCGTCAGCATCCCAATCCAGAGCCAAGTGCTCGGCCCCGGCGATAGCGATGATCGCCTCAACGCTGAAGCGCAGCACGCCAATCGCCTCGCCATCGGTGCCTGCTGCCGCCAAATCTTCAGCGAAACGCAGGGCGGGCACGGCGGTCAGCACCTCGCTGAACAACTCGGGGCGACGGGACGGCGGGCGTTCGCCTGCCATGAGGGCCGCAACCGCCTCGACCGACGCCGGGATGCCTGTGTCCACCAACAAAATCGTCACCGCCACCGTCGGGTAGAGCAGGCGCAGGATGGCCCGCGTCTCTTGCAATTGGCCCACTGCCCGCCGGAGCGCGTTAGCGGTGCGGCTCGCCTTAATCTCGAAGACGTGAGCGTGCCTTCCCACAATCGTCAGGGCGTCAAGCTCGCGGTACTTGATGAAACCGCGCCGGTTACGCCGCTCTTCATACTCAAGAATGCGCCGCTCGTCCAGCTCAATCCGCTCACCGAGCCACTGGCGCAAAGCCACCTCAGCCTGACCACCAAACAGGTCGCGCTGCCGAGGCGGGCGCATCGCTTTCTGGTTCTTCCGTGCAATGGTGAACTGCTCGATGTAGGCGCGATAGCGCTTATCAGCCGCAGTAAGCAGACGCGGGCGACCGTAGGTTGTCATCGATTCTCCCTGAGGCAAGCTTTTGGATTTTAGATTGCAGATTGCATGACGTGGCGTATGCGTCTTGTAGGCGTGACCCGTGACCGGGCCGCATCCTGACCGATCCCCGATCCCCGATCCCCGATCCCCGATCACGCCTTGCCAAGCTCGACAGAACGCCGGTAGGCCGCCCAAATCGCATCGGCCATGACGGTACGCAGCCCGCCCCGCTCAAGTTCGGCGATGGCGGCGGCGGTCGTGCCGCCCGGCGAAGTGACGGCGTTGCGGAGCTGTGCGGGGTGCGTGCCGCTCTGTTGGGCGTAGCGGGCCGCGCCGAGCATCGTCTCTTGAACGAGGGTTTCAGCGATGGGTCGGGCGAGGCCCAGGTGAACCCCGGCGTCAATCATAGCTTCCATGATGAGAAAGCAGTAGGCCGGGCCGGAACCATTGAGCGCCGTCGCCATATCCAAATAAGCCTCGGCTTCAACATACAACTCGCGCCCAAGCGCGCCCAACACCGTGCGCGCCCAGTCAAGTTGGGTTGCGTTGACTGCCGGTGTCGCTGTCCAGACCGTCATGCCTGCGCCAATGATCGCCGGGGTGTTTGGCATACTGCGGACAACCGCCGGGTGAGCGAGGGCGGTGCTCAAGCTGTCGAGGGTCGCGCCCGCTACCACCGAGATGACCAGCGCATCAGCGCGCAGGGTGCCGCGCAGGGGCGGCAGCACCAGTTTGAGGTGCTGGGGTTTGACGGCGAGGATGACCACCCGGCCCCACTGGGCAGCAACCGCATTATCGGCGCTCGTCTGCACACCGTAACGGGCCTGAAGTTCGTGGCGGCGCTCCTCGCGGGGGTCGCTCACCAACATCTGCTCAACCGCCACCAAGCCCTGGCGTACCAGGCCACCGAAGATCGCCTCGCCCATCACGCCGGAGCCAATCACGGCAATGGGCAGTTCCTGAAGCATGGGTTTTGTCCTTCTAGATTTTAGGGGTCAGGAGTCAGGGCGAGCGCATCGGAACGCTTTGCACGAGCTATAGACTTTCAGATAAAGAATCTGGGAGCGAGGGCGTCTCGCCCTCCGCACGACCGCGAGGGCGACTGGCACACGGCTTCCTGTTGCGCTCAACCTGACCCCAGAAACCTTGTCTACAATCCACAATCCCTACGGCCAATGGTACACCGTCTGCCCATCAGCCAACGCGACGGCGTACAGTTCATTGATCGGCAGAAAGACATGCTTTCGCCCCCAGAGCACCCCGCGCAGCGAGTCGGTCGGGTCGCTGACCGACACCACCGCCCTGACGCGGCTCGCGCCGTCGGCCAAGGCGATCTGCTCGTAGATCAACTCCTTCGCCTCGGCGTGCTGCTCGACCAAAAGCACCGTTTCGCCCTGCAACATCGCCGCGAAATCACCGGTGTCATGGGGTCCATCCAACGGATCATCAGCCTTGAGCATGCGCTCCCAACGCTTTTCGCCGGTCTGCACATCCACGACCCACACCTCGTACCGCGATGAACCCCGCGTGCGGTGGGCCAAGACGAGCAGCACCGTCTCGTTCGCCGCCAACGGGCGCAGGTCGTAATCCTCGCTGGCGAGCACCTGCCGATGGGTTTGCGGCCCCACCGCGACAAGCTGATTGCCGTTGCTCAGATAGAGCGTGTCGCCCGCCCACAGGCTCTGTTCCAGCGTAACGTGGCGGCTGCCGAGTTCGTCAAGCTTCGTCGTGCTGAGGGTGCCGCTGCCCACATCGTAGCGCATCAAACACACCGCCGAACTACCCGCCAACCAGACCAGCGTACGCCCGGCAGGATCACGCTCCGTCTGGTCATAGTAACTGATGTCGGTCTCAAAGAAATCGCCCGCCTGCGTACAAGTCGGCTTCACCGTCCCCGCCGCGCTGCCATCCTGCGGTTTGAAAAGGAAAAGCGCGCCCCGACTCGTCTCCGTCGCTTCGCGGTCAAGGACGCCCACCAAGTCGCCCACCTTGACGATTTGCCGCGTCGCCTCGTGCAACCGCTTCGTCCATATGGGTGCGCCGGTGGCGGTGTTGAACGCCTGGAGTTGCCCGTCTTGCGGCAAGGCGACCACAATCTCCCCAAAGACTTGCAGACAATTCGTGCAGATGCTGTCCGCAATACTGTCGGTGAGCGGGGCGACCCAAAGCTGTTGGCCCGTGGCGCGGCTCAAGGCCACCAAACGCTCGCCATCGGCCACCAACACCACGTCAGCCCCATAGGTCACGACCCACGAAGGGCCGTTTTGGCCCATGGGCGGGCTTTCCCACCGCACCGTGCGCTGATCGGGGCTAACGTAAACGACCGAATCAGTCGAGGGATCATTGTCAAAGTTACGGCTAATCACCAATAGATCAGGTTCTTGGGTGTCGGTGTCGAGCGGGATGGGCGCGGCCCAAACCATGCGTCGCCCTGGCGCGGCTTGCCCCTGGATTGGCACAGGCAGCGGGGCTGCCGTTGGGGGCGCACCAACCACGGCGGTGCCGTTGGTGCTGGGTGGCTGACGCAAC
>CAIRDL010000107.1 GCA_903877345.1 uncultured Oscillochloris sp.
CCCGTGACGACGTGGTAACTATTGTCGGCGGTGTTCGTGAAATTCGGGCCGTCGTTCCCCAACAGGTCGCCACTGAGCCGCGTCGGTTGCGTCGTCCAATTGCGCTGGCTCACCGACGTTTCACCACCGGCAAACCCACCGTAGATCACCACCCCGTTTTTCAGCGCAAAGGTGGCGCTTGGATTCGTCCCTGGTGTATACGTCCCCGTCGCAATCCAGATCTCGTCATCGGGCAAAGCGACCGCCAAAGCCGCCTGGAGGTTCGGGAAGGCATCGGTCCACGAACCACCGTCACCACGGCCCGTCGCGCCTGCCGCCACGTACCAGCGCATCCGCACGTACCTGAAGGTGCGGCTAAACTGCGCGGCGGGCACCGGGTTGCCCACAAGGTCAGTAACCACACCAGCGGCGAGCTTAGCCGTCACAAGGCCAAAGCCAGTGGGCAGCAGATCAAAACTGTAGGTCGTCCTGCTCCCGCTGAAATTACCGACAGTTGCATTGCTCACCGTCAGCGCGCTCGCCGTAAAACCCGTCACGCTTTCACTAAAAGTGACGCGCACCGGAATGGGGCTATCGGCGGTCGGGTCGGCAGCCAACGAAGTCATACTCACCGTGGGGGCGATCCGATCCACCGTGTAAACCTCGCCACTAGTGAAATCACCATTGCGGACTCCGCCACCGCCGAGCGGCACCGCCGGTGTGTCGCTCGTCACAATGGAGTCATTGTCCACCAAATCAAGCCGGATCGTCCCCGTGGCCCGATCCATCGTATTCACACTGACGAGCCAAGTGGCACCACTGCCGCTGATGGAACGGAGCGTCGCGCCACTCTGACCAGGCGACACATTCAACTGAAAATCACTGGCATTCACCCCAATGACGGGCATATTAAACGTGACCGTAAAGCTCACCGTGGCGGCATTGGTCGGGTCAGCCCCAGCGCGGAGGATCGAAAGCACACTGGGCGCTGCCTCGTAAGCCCCCAGATCCACGGTGCCACCGACGATGCGCGGGTTGCCGTCGCGGTCGGTCATGGTGGTGATCACCGCATTATCGCCCGCGTTAATGGCGAGGGACGCGGCTTGCAGCCGATAGTCGCCAGTCGTTGTGGGCGCACTGGTCGCGGCAACGGGCGCGACGAACAGCGGGTCGCCTGTGCCAACGTCACCGTACCCGCCCTCAATCCAACTGTGGCGTACAAGGATGATCCAGGTGGTGGTGTTGTAAAGCCCGGGGCCGCTGTTGGTTGCGCTATTCCCCCAGATAATGCTGTTGCGAAGCTGTAGGTTGCTGCCGCTGTTGTATAGCCCGCCGCCGTTCGTGCTGGCACTGTTGCCGCTGATCGTGCCGTTGGTCAGCACCAAGTTGCTGCTATTCATATTAGCAATGGCACCACCATTGACAGCGTAATTGCCACTGAAGGTGCCATTGGTCAGCACGAGGATGCTGCTCCAATTGGCGATTGCGCCGCCAGAGGCAGCGCGATTGCCACTGAAGGTTACATTGGTCAGGATCGGGCTACTCAAGGTGTTATACAGCCCGCCACCCTCGCTAGTGGCGCTGTTGCCGCTGAAGGTGACGTTCGTCAAGCTCGGGCTGCTGGCATTGTTGAGCATGCCAGCGCCGTTGCTGTCGGGATCCACGCCATTAGCGTTCCCGCCACTGATGGTCACGCCGTCGAGGATGGCATCATCGGCCCCGGTGACAACGTGGTAGCTGTTGTCGCTATTGTTGACGAAATTCGGCTGGTCGTCGCCCATCAGGTCGCCACTGAGCGTAACCACGTTGGCGACCCAATTGCGCTGGCTCAGTTGGGTTTCGGTAGCGGCAAAGCCACCGTAGATCGCCACGCCGGGCAGCAACTGGAAGCTCTCGGCGGGGTTGTTGGTCGGCGTCAGCGTGTAGGTACCCGTTGCGACCCACAACTCGTCGCCATTGGCTGCAGCGGCAAGGGCTACTTTCAGACTGGTGTAGGCATCGGTCCACGAACTGCCGTCGTTCACGCCTGTAGCGCCGCCCCAGACATAGCGCACCAGCCCATACTCGTAGGCACCCATATCTACGCGGGTGCTGCGGATGCGCGGGTTGCCGTCGCGGTCGGTGATGACGGTTACCACGGCGTCATTGCCCGCGTTAATCGCCGGGGAGCCGATGAGAAGGCGCAGGTCGCCGTCGGTGCTGGGCGCGGCGTTGCCCAGCGCCACAAAGCTCGGATTAGCGTCAAGGTTGCCGCCGCCATCAAAACCTAACAATATCAAGGGCCACCCGTCTCCGCTGCCGCCTGAACCCTCCACGATGCTGGTGCTGATGGTGGGCGTAGCTCCAAGCTCATTGGTAATCGCAGAACTGTTGTTTCCCCAGATGATGCTGTTGCGGATCTGCGGGGTACTGCTCGCCTCGTTGTACAGCCCACCGCCAAAGCCATCCGCCATCTGGTTGCCGCTGATGGTGACATTGGTCAACGTCGGGTTGCCGCCGCTGTTGAACATCCCGCCACCGTGGTTGCCAGATAGGTTGCCGCTGAGGATGACGTTGGTGAGCGTCGGACTGCCACCGTCGTTGTAGATCCCGCCGCCGCGATAGGCCGTGTTGCCGCTGATCGTGACGTTGATGAGCGTCGGATTGCCAGCGTTGTTGTAGATCCCGCCACCAAAGTTGGCTACACTGTTGCCGCTGAGAATGACGTTCGTCAAGGTCGGGCTACTGACATTGTTGAGCATACCAGCGCCATTGTCGTCAGTACTGATGAGATCAGCATTGCCGCCGGTGATCGTCACACCGTCGAGGATGGCATTGTTGGCCCCGGTAACGACGTGGTAGCTGTTGTCGCCGTTGTTGACGAAATTCGGCTGGTCGTCGCCCAACAGGTCGCCGCTAAGCGTAACGACGTTCGCGACCCAGTCGCGCTGGCTCAACAGCGTCTCGGTACCGCTAAAGCCACCGTAGATCGCCACGCCACTGACAAGGCGAAAGGTAGCGGTGCGGTCAAGGCCCGTTGTTGGCGTGTAGGTGCCCGTTGCCACCCACAGCACATCACCACTGACCGCAGTGGACAGCGCGGCTGCCAAATCCTTGGCGTTGCCCCACGAAGTGCCACTACCGCTACCTTTACCCCCTGGCTGCACATAAATCACCCCGGCAGCGTGGGCTGGCGGGGTAGGGAAGGAACTGAAGATCGTCAGTATAACGACAAGCAGCATGAGCGCAGACGGGACAACGCGGGTGCGATTCGGCTGCATACGTTCCCTCCAGGGAAGCTGTGCTGAACAAGTCAGGGGGCGACCAAACGGGCCGGTTGCCCCGTACTAACCCTCCAACGAGCTTTCAGATGCACCATAAAGGCACGAAGATGCCAACCATGGCTACGCAGTCTTTGTGCCTTTGTGGTGAGACAAACAGCTAACATCTCGGACACGCTCGGCCCTACCCCGAAACTCAGGAGCGCCGTTCGTAGTTCGGGGCTTCTTTCGTCACAGTGACATCGTGCGGGTGACTCTCGATCTGGCTTGCCATCGTGATGCGGATCAGGCGGGCGTCGCGGCGCAGCGCCTCAATATCCTTCGTGCCGACATAGCCCATCCCGGCCCGCAGCCCACCGACGAGTTGGAACACCGTGTCTTCCAGCGAACCCTTAAAGGGTACCATACCCTCAATGCCCTCGGCAACGAGCTTGCGGGTTTCGTTGACATTGGTCTGGAAGTAACGGTCGCCACTGCCCCGCGACATCGCGCCAATCGAACCCATGCCCCGGTAGGTCTTGTAGCTGCGGCCTTCGTAAAGAATGGTCTCGCCAGGACTCTCCTCGGTACCAGCGAAGAGCGAGCCGATCATGACGGTGTGGGCACCGGCGGCGATGGCCTTGGGGATGTCGCCTGAATATTTGATGCCGCCGTCGCCAATCACCGGCACGCCGAAACGCTCGGCAGCGCTGGCACAGTCAGTAATCGCCGTAATCTGGGGCATGCCAGCCCCACTGACCACGCGGGTCGTGCAGATTGAGCCAGGGCCTTGGCCGACTTTCACCGCATCTACGCCGCGTTCGATGAGCGCCAGGGTTGCAGCGGCGGTGCTGACATTCCCCGCCACAAGCTGCACGTCGGGGAACGCCTCGCGCACCCGTACGACGGCGTCGAGGACACCCTGCGAATGCCCGTGGGCCGTGTCCAGCACCAAAACGTCACAGCCCGCCCGCACCAACGCTGCCGCCCGCTCCATAAAATCGCCCCCCGCACCAATCGCCGCCCCCACGCGCAACCGGCCCTGCTCATCCTTCGAGGCATGCGGATGCTCGATCTGCTTCATGATGTCTTTGACGGTGATCATGCCAGTGAGTTTGCCCCGACCATTTACCACCAAAACCTTTTCGATGCGGTGCTGGTGCAGCCGTTCCTTGGCCTGTTCAAGCGTCGTACCCTCCGGCACCGTCACCAGCCCTTTACTCGTCATCAACGCGCTGATGGGGCGCGTGCGGTCTTTCTCAAAACGCAAATCGCGATTGGTGATAATGCCCACCAAATCGCCCTCAGCGGTGACAATGGGAACGCCCGAGATTTTGTACTCGGCCATCAGGTCAAAGGCGTCGCCAATCGTCTTATCCGGGGGCAGCGTGATCGGATCCGTGATCATGCCACTCTCCGAACGCTTTACCTTGCGAACACTCTCGGCCTGCTGATCAACCGTCATGTTTTTGTGGATGAAACCGATCCCGCCCTCACGGGCCAAGGCAATCGCCAGGCGATGTTCGGTAACCGTGTCCATCGCTGCGCTGACGATGGGGATTTGGATGCGAATCTTGCGGGTCAGCCACGTCGCAACCTCGACCGTTGCAGGGATGACCTGCGAATGGGCCGGGATGAGCAACACATCGTCAAAGGTGAGACCCTCACGGGCATATTTCTCGTCCCAGTTAATAGTCACGGCGAGTTCCCTTCTGCCTGGTTAGACAAAGTTCCAGGCTACTTTACCGTCTTGGTTGGCGCACCGCTTTCTGATGCGCTCGCCCTGAACCCTGAAACCTTGTCTAAGGCATGTTTCAGAAGCGGCCATTTCAGCTTGACAGATGAAACCTACGACCACACCCCATGCTCCTTGCGGCTTTGCGCCTTTGCGGCTTTGCGTCAGATCGCTAGACTGTCAAGCTCGTTTGAAACACGCCTAAGCAGCGGTTAGGATGCAAAAACCCCTCGCACGGCAGGCGCGAGGGGCGACACCATCGTGCGCCAGGATCGCCCCACTATACTCGGCCTTGCGCGGGGCGTCAACCCTGAGTAGAATGGAGCGGATCTGAGCTTGTCATTTGAGGGAGCTTTCATGCTGATTACTGTTCAGAACGGCACCGGCCTGCACGCGCCAACCGACCTCGCCGTCCTTGTTACGTGCGAGGAGTCCCCCCTGCCCACTGAGGTCGCTGAGTTATTGGAGGCGACCGACCACCGTGGCCGTTTCAAACAGACGACGTTGCTCTATCCGCGTGGCACCCTCGCCCCGCGCCGCTTGCTGCTGCTCGGTCTCGGCAAACTCGCCACCGTCACGCCCGACGGGTTGCGCCAAGTCGCCGCTCTCGCCGTGCAACAAGCCCGCGAACTCCAAGTCGCCACCTGCACCCTCAGCCTGCAAGCGCACCTGACGCTGCCGCCCGCTGTGGTGGGCCAAGCGCTTGCGGAAGGGCTTGAACTGGGCGCGTACCGCTACCAACGCTACAAGACCGGCCTAAGCAGCGAGCAGACTTTTACGGTGGAAGGCGTGACGCTCTACACCAGCGCCGATGCAGCCGCGCTGCACGTCGGGGTGACGACCGGCCAGACGGTGGCCCGCGCCACCTGTTTCGCCCGCGACCTCGCCAACGGCCCGCCCAACAGCATTACGCCTGCCGCCCTCGGCCAAGCGGCCCAGGAACTCGGTCAGCGTACGGGCCTGCGCGTGACGGTGCTTGAACCGCCTCAGTTGGTCGAACAAGGCTTCGGCGGCATCCTCGCCGTGGGGCAGGGTTCGGCCAACCCGCCCCGCTTTATTGTGCTGGAATATGGTCAACCGGCGGCGGACCAGCCTACGCTCTGCCTTGTCGGCAAAGGCGTCACCTTCGACACCGGCGGCATCTCCATCAAATCTGCCGACAAGATGGACGAGATGAAGATGGACATGAGCGGCGCGGCGGCAGTCCTTGGCACCATGCAGGCCGTGGCAGAGCTAGGGCTGCCCCTGCACGTCGTTGGCCTGGTCTGCGCTGCGGAGAATATGCCAAGTGCGACCGCCTACCGCCCCGGCGACATCATCACGACGCTCAGCGGCAAGACGGTTGAGGTGCTGAACACTGACGCGGAGGGGCGCATCGTCCTGGCCGACGGCCTCTTTTACGCCCAACGCTACAAACCCCAGGCGATCATTGATCTGGCGACGCTCACCGGGGCGATTGTGGTCGCCTTGGGGCCGCACGCCACGGGCCTCATGAGTACCGATCAAGCGCTGGCCGACCAACTTATTCGCGCTGGCGAAACCACAGGCGAACGGGTCTGGCAAATGCCGTTGTGGAACGAATACCGTGAGGCGATGGAAAGCGACATCGCCGACCTGAAGAACGCCAGCGGGCGTTACGGCGGGGCGCTTACGGCGGCGGGCTTTCTCGCGGCCTTTGTGGGCGACTATCCCTGGTGCCACCTTGACATTGCGGGTACCGCCTGGGTCGAACGGTCGCTCAAACCGTACCAACCGTGGGGAGCCACGGGGGTCGGCGTGCGTCTGCTGGTTGAACTACTTCGCAGCTATGGGCAGTAGAGCAAAACACCGATGGACAACGAA
>CAIRDL010000108.1 GCA_903877345.1 uncultured Oscillochloris sp.
ATCGGCACCAGCTGATGTTTAAGGCCATAGACGCCAGTCCGATGCACCATCTCCGCCCCTTGGCGCTTGCCGAGGCCAATGGCACACATCTTGGCCAGCCCGCTCTCAATCGGAGCCTCAAACGACGTATGGGCTTTGACCCGATTGATCACCACAACCCCATCGGCTTCGTAGGCGAAGCGATCCATAAAGACGGGAGTGCCATCGGTGAGCGTACCAAGCTCCACCACGTCCATTGTGCTGTGGATGGGGCAGCCGACACTAGTTTCGGTGAGACCGAGAGCGGCGAGCATAGCGACTTGACCGGCGGCAGTGGCTCCACCGTGGCTGCCCATCGCAGGCACGATGAACGGCTCGGCACCTGCCGCACGCAGCCAAGCCACCGTAGTGCGCGTAATCGGCACCAAGTCGTGAATGCCGCGACTTCCCGCCGTCACAGCGATTCGCATCCCCGGTGTAAGCTGCGCCCGCAGGCCCAGCCTATCGAGCTGGGCACACGTTGCCCCCGGCACATCAGCCAGGGGCGCACTCTGCCAGCCTTGGCGCACCCGATAGAGCGGCGGGAGCGGATCGCGGTTTGTCAGGGCGGTGCTGTTTAGGGTGATGGTCATTGCTTACCCAATGGGCAGGTTTTAGGGGTCAGGGGTCAGGGGTCAGGGGTCATGGTTCAGGCATGGTTCAGCAGCGGTGGTTCTAGCACTACAACGAGACTTTAGCTATTTGTCTCACCACAAAGGCACAAAGGCTGCGTCCTCATATTGGGCAGCTTCGTGCCTTTGTGGCTTTGTGGTGAATCTGAAAGCTCGTTGGAGTCTTAAGCATCTGCGTCTCGTCCTGATGCGAAAAATCTACAATCTGCCATCTAAGCCAAGGTTCCAGGCTACTTTACAGTCTTGGCTGGCGCACGGCTTCCTGATGCGCTCGACCTGAAACCTGAAACCTAGCCCCTGAAACCTTGTCTAAAATATCGAAAGATAGCGCGTCACTTCCCACTCCGAAACATGCGCCCGATAACTCTCCCACTCTTGCTGCTTCGCATCAAGGAAGCGCTCATAGACGTAAGGGCCGAGCGCCTGCTGGATTACTTCGTCCTCTTTCATAGAATCAAGGGCTGCACCGAGCGAAATGGGTAGCGTCGTAAGCCCACGGGCGCGGGGGTCAACGTGGAAGAGATCTTCCTCAGCAGCCTCGCGCAGCGGCAGCTTGCGTTTGATGCCATCGAGCCCGGCGGCCAACATCACCGCGTAGGCCAGATACGGGTTGCAGGACGGATCGGGGCAGCGCAACTCGATGCGGGTACTCTGGTGACGCCCGGTGGTAATGCGGGGCACGCGCACCAGCGCCGAACGGTTCGTGCGGCCCCACGAGATGTAGACCGGAGCCTCGAAGCCGGGCACTAGCCGCTTATACGAGTTGACCAACGGGGCCAAGATGGCGCACATCCCGCGTGCGTGGGCGAGCAGTCCGGCAATGAAGTGGCGAGCCGTCACTGAGAGGCTGTAAGGATCGTCAGGATCCGAGAAGACATTTTGCCCCGTCACCAAGTCAAGCAGGCTCTGGTGCACGTGCATCCCGTTGCCATTAACCGTAGCCACCGGCTTGGGCATAAAGGTCGCGTAGAGGCCATTGAGTTGCGCGACAGCCTTGAGCGTCAGCCGCGCCGTGACGGTGTGATCGGCGGCGCGCACCGCCTCGGCGTAGCGCAAATCAATCTCGTGCTGCCCGGCGGCCACCTCGTGATGCGCCGCCTCAACAGCGATACCCATCCCCTGGAGCGCCCGTACCATTTGGCGGCGAATCAGGGTCGCCTGGTCAGTTGAGACATCAAAGTAGCTGGCGTTATCGTGAGGTTGGAGCACCGAACGGCCCGTAGCATCGGTCTTGAAGAGGAAGAACTCCAGTTCGGGGGCCACGTTGAAGCCGTAGCCCTGCTCGGCGGCTTGGTGCATCACTGTGGCGAGGACGTGGCGCGGGTCGCCCGCGAAGGGCTTGCCATCGGGGGTGTGAATATTGCAGATCAGCCGAGCCGTCGCCAGACCTTCGTGCTGATCCCACGGGATGAGCGCGTAGGTTGCCAGATCGGGCACCAGATACATATCGCTCTCAACGATGCGCGCAAAGCCCTCAATAGAAGAGCCGTCAAACCAGACCCCGTGATCCAGCGCATCAGCGAGTTCGCTAAGCGGAATGGTGACGGTCTTGACCATGCCCAGCACATCGGTGAACTGAAGGTTGATAAAGGCGACGTGCTGCTCCTCGACACGCTGTAGGAGCGCCTGGCGGGGATCGTCGCTCATGGAACGATGCTCCTTACTAAGGGTGTACGGTGAACGGCGCTTATTGTACCACGGCCCCGCCGGGGGGCGCTTTCAGGGGTAGGTTTTTTATAGCAATCCTCTTGGAATCGTAAAGAGGAGTCAAGGCTTTAGCCGGCTGAAGCCTTGACTCCTCTTCACGACCTGCATAGGATTGCTATATTATGCGGCGTTCTGCTGCGGTACACATGCATCGGGTGAGGTCGCTCCCGTGGTGTCGGTTTGAGCGACCCGTCATGCTCCCAGAGAAACCGAACTTGCTCAAAACGTCTTTCCCCTTCTTTGCCTCGGATAAGGTTCGTATAGCAATCCTGTTGGGGTTGTTGCGTGGAGTCGAGGCTTTAGCCGGATAGGGCCGCCTAAAGGCTCGAATCCTTTTCATAACCTGTGTAGGATTGCTATAGGTGCTTTACCGTTTGGCATTATGCCGCGAGCGCTAGCGCGACCTCGGGCATCGCGAGAGCGGGTGGCGTGGCGATGCCGCTCGGTGGGGAGCCAAGCGCGGTGAGCCAGTCCGTTTACTCAAAGCGAATTGGTAGCTTCACCACGTTCTGACATGCCGAGGCGAAGTAGGCGGCTAGTTTCACCGCTTTCGCCAGTGCGCCTCATTGTACCCATCACCACGCTGAGTTGGAGTTTCCGGTCATCCGGCTGCTGGTGTGCGGCGATGAGGCGTTGGCGCTGTGTTGCATGACGGGCGATACTCCAAGAAGCTGCGCCCGCGCTTTGCGGCGCATCTGACGGCGTTGAGCAACTATAATATCTGCCAAGCAAGCCCACGACAAGCTGCGCGGTTCCTTTGCCGCTTCAGCACCCGCAGGGCGCTCTGATGCGCTCGGCCTAACACCCGAAACCTCTATGCTCATCCCAACTGACCTCCTAGAGCAAGTTGAGCGGGGCAATGTGTTGCTCTTCATTGGCGAGCGGCTCACCCACGCTTTGACTGGCACAGACGCGCTCGCGGGTCTTGCCGACGAGCTTGCCACCCGCACGGGGCTCACCGACCCGCTCAGCTTCCCCGAATTGGCCCAGGCGTACGAAGATGAGCGCGGTCGGCACGCCCTCGTGGATCTGGTCGCCCGTCACTTCCAGGCGCTCGGCGACACGCCCCAACCGGCGCACCGCCTCATCGCGGGCCTGACGCACTGTGGCGTTCTGGCGACAACCGACCTCAGCGGGTGCCTGGAACGGGCCTTTCGTGAGGCTGGCCGTCCGCTTCAGGCCGTCATTCGCAATGAGGACATCGCCTTTGAGGACGAAGGTGCCACCCAACTCTACAAACTGCGCGGCACACTCGACCGCTTCGACTCGTTGGTGTTAACGGAGGATGACCACGCCCGCTTCTTCCGTGCCCAAGACAGCATCTCGCTGGTGCTCCAAGGCTACCTGGCCCGCAAGACCATCCTCTTTCTCGGCTACGACCTGGACGATCCGCACTTTAAGCAGCTTTACGAGAAGATTGCGGGCGACTTGGACCGCTTTCAGCGCCGTGCCTATGCCTTCGGTGCGCCGCCGCCGCCCAAGGTTGCCCGCTGGTGCAAGCGCTGGGGCATTGACCTCCTCGCCATCGAAACGACTGACCTCCTGCAAACGCTGACCGACCAACTGGCGGCGCGTGCCCGCCCATCGGCACCTGCGGCTCCTCTCGTCACGCCGCATGCCACGCCGCTGCCGGAGCAACCCTACAAACTGCTCGACTACTACGAGGCCGCTGATGCGGGCATCTATGTTGGGCGCGAGCAGGAGAGCCTGGAACTGAGTTCGCTTATCCGCGCCCACCGCGTCACTTTGCTCTACGGTGCCTCTGGGGTTGGCAAGACTTCGCTGCTGTTGGCGGGCGTGCTGCCGCGCCTCGCCGCGCAGGAGTCGCCGTTCATCGCAATTTATGCCCGCGCCCTGGAAGATCCCGCCGTGGGCATCCGTCGTGCCGTGACGCGCCATCTGCCCAACGTGGCGCTCCCGAGCGACGCACCGCTCGTCGCCTTCCTCGCCGCCGCGACCCAAGCGCTGGATGGCCCGCTCGTGCTGGTGCTCGACCAGTTCGAGGAGTTCTTCATCCGGCTCAGTCCGCAGTTTCGCGCTGCCTTTATCGCGGAACTGGGCGCGATCTGTGACGCCCGCGACCTGCCGGTGAAGGTGGTGCTGAGCCTGCGCGAAGATTGGCTGGCCGCCGTCAACGAGTTGGAGCGGCGCATCCCAGAGGTCTTTCGCAACCGTATGCGCGTCCTGCCGCTCACACTCGCGCAGGCTCGCCAGGCGATCACCGCGCCGGTTGAGCGCTTGGGGCGGCACTACGAAGCTGCGCTGGTCGAACAGTTGCTCACCGACTTGGCGGGCAGCGCCGCGACGAGCATCCTGCCACCGCAACTCCAAGTGGTTTGTAGTGCGCTCTATCGGCAGTTGCCGCCGGACGCAACCACCATCAGCTTGAGCAGTTACGCGCAGATCGGTGGGGCACGGGGCGTGTTGCAGCAATATTTGGCTGACGAACTGAGCCGCTTAGGCCGCGACGAGCGTACCTTAGCCCGTGGCATCCTGGCCGAACTGGTCACCTCGCAGGGCACCAAAGCAGTGCGAAGCGCCGCCGAGTTGGCCTTGGCCCTGGACACGCCGCCCGAGACACTGCTGCCCGTGCTGGAATTGTTGGTGCGCGCCCGCCTGTTGCGGGCGTTGGAGCGCGACGATGACGTACCCGCCTACGAACTGGCCCACGAGTACCTGATCCGCGAGATTGCGCTGGCGGCTGACGCGCAGACGCGCAAGCAAGCCGAGGAACTGATCCGGCAGGAGGTGGCGAACTGGCAGCGCTTCAACACCCTGCTGGCCTCCGACAAACTGGCCCTCGTCAACGACGTGCGCGGGCTGCTGCGGCTCAGCCCCGAAGCCCAAGAGTTGCTGCTACGCTCGGCCTTGGAGGTGGGCGATGAAGTGGCGTACTGGCTGGAGCGGATGGACGTTCCGGCGCAGCGGGCGCAGGTGCTGGCCGACCGC
Source organism: uncultured Oscillochloris sp. (assembly GCA_903877345.1). Lineage (GTDB taxonomy): Bacteria > Chloroflexota > Chloroflexia > Chloroflexales > Chloroflexaceae > CAIWXH01. The sequence continues at coordinate 5,307 of CAIRDL010000108.1, forward strand.
GCCGCGAGCCGGGTTGCGGCAGTGCGGCGGCGCACGGCCCAAGTGTTTGCCAGCCAAGACGTGCCGGAGTCGCTCGACCCGCTGCTCAAGCTGGCCCTTGCAGACCCAGACGCCACCGTGCGCGAGGCAGCGCGGGCGAGTCTGGCGCAGCTTGTCGTCCAGCGCCCGGCCCTTGTTGTGCGCTTGGGTGAAACGGCGCAGCGCGGCGGGCGAGCCGAGCGCGACGCAGCCCTACAGAGCCTGTCCAGGCTCCCGCTGCGCGACGTACCCGCGCCCCTACGCGGGCCGGTGTTACGCACCCGCGCCCAAGTGACGGTGTTGCGGCTTGCCCATGCCAGCGTCGCGACCGCAGGCCGTCGGGCAACGGTGATGGCGGCGGGGGGGCTGATGGCGCTTGTCTTGGTGCTTGCGCTGGTTGCCCGGAATGCCTATTACGTTGATTTGCAGCCAACCCAAAGAGAGATTGATTACGAACTGGTTATCCGCCGTGGACTACCAATCTTCCCTGCCTTTAGCTCGACCGAGGTTGATACCGGGAGCCGCTTCTCCTCTCTCGCACTTAATGAGCGGAATACCGTAACTGAGCAGCAGATTTGGGGCTTTTGGCTGCTGCACGGCAAGCGCGATTACGAGCAGTGGGGGAAAGAACTGGCGGTCAGGCTAAATATTA
>CAIRDL010000109.1 GCA_903877345.1 uncultured Oscillochloris sp.
CGCACGCTACGGGTCTATCAAGCTTGAGCGCCTGAAAATCATGACGAAACGCAATCATGTTGCCCTCAAAGCCAAGCTCTATGCTCATGCGGTGCGGAGCTCCTTTGCCATGGTGCGCGAGTTCCAAGCATGCCCGGTTGGCATATAAGGGGTATTTTATGCGCTTTTTGGCACATTAGTACTGCGTAAGGTGAGTGAACAGTTGTTTCTATTTCTGCATTCAAATCTGCCCATCTTGCGTAAAACCCGGGCCACGCTGCCCAACCTTGCGGGTATGTGACGCCACTTTCAAGCCTGCGAATCTTGCCCTTGCCAATACGCGCAAACCCCTGGCAGGGCGGGCCATAACTAAAATAGTGCGTGTTGTACGATGCCCGGATCTTCCGCTTGCTGCTCAAGCGGGGGCCAAAACACACCGAGGACAACCCAAGTGTTATATGGGAACGCTGTTCCCATAAAGAATCGTGTGTCTTTCTCTGGTGAACACAGTTCGTTCAGGAATTTATGCCGAACACTCTCCGCTGCCCTCTGTTCATCGCCAAGCCGCTCAACCTCATGCAGTACAGACCAGTTCTTGATGACCCCGCGACGGATGCGGATAGGTCATAACGATAATGAGCACCTTCGTCTTCGTGAATTGATTGGTCATCTTGGCCACTCCAAGTGGTTAATTGGCAGTTCAGCGATAGAAGATAAAGCCTCAGCCAGAGATTTCCGATGACAATAAGCTGGATCTGCCTCCATACATACAAGCACACTTGGACCAGTCCTAAGGATGGCAGCAACACTTTTCATCGTTTCGCCTTGATTCGGCAGCATGTTCCGCCGGTAATGAGCAAATAATTTCTCGTAATCATCTTGCACCACCAACACTTCGCGATCCGAACTAGGAATGCCCAACGCTGGAAAGTGGAAATACTCTAGCTCCAAAAACGCACAAAGACGTGACAACGTACTTTTATGAAAGCCATACCGTCTTGAGACAGGATTATTGCGAACATCTACTACACATTGTATACCATTCTTTAAGAGCCTATTCAGGAAATTGTCTACCGACAACCCTTCATAACCAATTGTGTAGACGGCAGTATCGGCAACAGGCCGCGATCCGCGCCGCTTATTCGTATCTTGGCAGTTAATCGTATACCAAGGGTATTTGTCGTAGACCATATCAATAAGCTGCGATCTTGTCATTGGGCCGTACTTACTCATGATATAGCGTAATTCGGTCTTTATAGACGCGGGTAATGCTATGGTGTCCTGTTGAGCATCATCATTTAACGCCCAACTAAGGTTCTCTTTTTGACGCTCAATGACACCATCGCGCAATAGCGTGTCAATTTCCTGATACAAAGCAAATGAGTGTGGGCCGTGCAAGTAAGGTACAAACTGATAATACGTATTCCCTCCATGCGAAGGCGTCTCCATACCTAACAAAAAGGCCCATTTCATGAGTTGAACGCGAGAAGCATGGCCTCCCGCCTCCTGCAAAATGGATACGACTATTTTCTGCCGTGACAACACTGGTTTGCTCCTTTCTGAGCGGACGATTCAGCGTTCTTTCGCTAGGCAATTTGTTCTGTACAGCCCTATTATCCTAGCATAAAGCCAAAAACGCAAGCCTTACGAGAACCAACTTACAAGCTGCGGGCATTTCTTAGCCTTGGTCATCGCACGGTATTTCTGGCGCGTTGGGCACGGTGACTCATTAGTCCGTCAATGAAGGTTTCTTGCGAAAGCGTTGGCTGCGACACGCTCAGCCAACGGACGCTAACTGCGCGTGTCGCAGCCAACATGGATACCCGAAGCCTTCGTTGCCAGACTATTCACGGTGCGGGCTTGTAGCCAGGGGGTAGGCAAAGCGGTGAACGGGCCGCATTGTAACATCCTTGCAGGTCAGCCTGGTATCAAGACAAGGGGCGTTGCTCTTGGTGAGCGACCAGGTTACGTCGTGCTTGTCCGTCTGCTTGTCCATCATGGAAACAGTGACAGTGTCAGTGCCCCTCACCATGCCAATGACGCCCCTCATCATGCCAATGACGCCCCTCACCATGCCAATGACGCCCCTGTTCTGCATTGGCGGTGCAAAGATCGTCTTTGGCGGTGTGCTTCACCCCTCCGGCTGGCACCTGAAGTCACGCCTGCGGAGCCTGCGGTTGCGCGTCGGCCTACGCCGACGCCGGAGCCGCCCGCGTAGGCGGGCGGTCGGCCAACGGCCTCGGTGTTGCGCCTTCAGTCGCGAGCAACGTTGCCCCCGTCCTCGCCTTTGGCACTCTTTACAGAAGAGTGCTAGAATGGGCTTGACAAACTTGCCAACCTTCGGTACTATACACGCGGTTAGCACTCTCAACAGAAGAGTGCTAACCGCTTCACACGTCAGGCAGGTCTAGCGGCCTGTAGCGTTTAGGGAGGGTTAGCAATGTCCGACTTCCGGATCCGGCCCCTCGGCGACCGCGTAGTGGTCAAACCGGCGGAGCGCGAGGAAAAGACCAAGGGCGGGATTTTCCTGCCCGACACCGCCAGCAAAGAGCGCCCCATGGAGGGCACGATTCTCGCCGTCGGCGAGGGCCGCCGCGACGATAGCGGGAAGCTCATCCCGATGAACGTCACCGCCGGTGACAAGGTGCTCTTCGCCAAGTACAGCGGCACCGAGTTCAAGGTTGATGAGGTTGAGTATCTAATTTTGTCGGAGAAGGACATCCTGGGCATCGTCCAGGCTTAAAGTAGGAGATGATACCCTGTGGCTAAACAGCTCTGTTTTAACGAAGAGGCGCGTCGGGCGCTGAAGCGTGGCGTAGATACGGTCGCTGATGCGGTCAAGACCACTCTCGGCCCGCGTGGGCGCAACGTTGCGATTGACAAGAAGTTCGGCTCGCCCACCGTTACCCACGACGGCGTCACCGTCGCCAAAGAGATCGAACTCAAAGATCCCTTTGAGAACATGGGTGCCCAACTGCTCAAGGAAGCGGCCACCAAGACCAACGATGTTGCGGGCGACGGCACCACCACCGCAACGGTGCTGGCCCAGTCTATCGTCACCGAGGGTCTCAAGGTTGTCGCCGCCGGAGCCAATGCCATGCTGCTCAAGCGTGGTCTGGACAAGGGTGCCGAGGCGCTTGTCGCCATTATCCGCGCCAGCGCAACCCCCGTCCGCGACCGCGCCGACATCGCCCACGTCGCCACCAACTCCGCTGCCGACAGCGAAATCGGTGAACTGATCGCCGAAGTGATGGAGAAGGTCGGCAAGGACGGCGTGATCACGGTTGAGGAGTCCAAGGGTGTTGCTTTTGAAAAAGAGTACACCGAGGGCATGCAGTTCGACCGGGGCTACATCTCCGGCTACATGGTCACGAGTGTTGAGCGCCAGGAAGCCGAACTCGAAGACCCCTACATTCTGATCACCGACAAGAAGATCAGCAGCATCCAAGAGGTTCTGCCGGTACTTGAGAAGGTGCTTCAGGTCACGAAGAACTTTGTGATCATCGCCGAAGATGTGGACGGCGAAGCCCTGGCGACCCTGGTGGTCAACAAGTTGCGTGGCACAATCAACGCGCTGGCGATCAAGGCTCCGGGCTTTGGCGACCGCCGCAAGGCTATGCTGCAGGACATCGCCATTCTCACCGGCGGTACCGTGATCTCCGAGGAAGTCGGGCGCAAGCTTGACAGCGCGACGATTGAGGATCTGGGCCGTGCCCGCAAGGTGGTCGCCACCAAGGACGACACCACCATCGTTGAGGGCAAGGGCGACGAGAGCGCCATTCGCGCCCGCATCGAGCAGATCCGCGCTCAGATCGAGACCAGCACCAGCGACTTCGACCGCGAGAAGCTCCAGGAGCGCCTGGCTAAGCTGGCGGGCGGCGTGGCGGTGATCAAGGTCGGCGCGGCTACCGAGCCGGAACTCAAAGAGAAGAAGCACCGTGTCGAGGACGCCCTCAGCGCCACGCGGGCCGCTGTCGAGGAAGGCATTGTCGCTGGCGGCGGCGTCATCCTGATCAACGCCATCAGCGCCCTTGACAATGTCAAGACCAGCCACGATGACGAGAAGGTCGGCCTGCAGATCCTGCGCCGCGCCCTTGAGGAGCCACTCCGCATCCTGGCGCGCAACGCGGGCGAAGAGGGTTCGGTCATCATCGCCAACGTGCGGCGGCGCCAGGCCGAGACGGGCGACATGACGCTCGGCTACAACGTGCTGACCGGCGAGTACGGCAGCATGATCGAGCAGGGCATCATTGACCCAGTGAAGGTCACGCGCAGCGCCGTGCAGAACGCGGTCTCGATTGCGGGCATGATTCTGACCACCGAGGCGCTGATCACCGACCTGCCCGAGGAGAAGAGTGGCGGCGGCGGGATGCCCGGCGGCATGGGCGGCATGGGCGGCGGGATGGACTTCTAGGTCAAGGTCTCAGACGAAGCTGACAAACGCCTGCCGGAGCGAGGAGAACTTCCTCGTTCCGGCAGGCGTTTTGCGGTCAGCCGTTAGAAACCACCAAGGATTTCCGGGAAACTGTCCTAGTTAGAACTATCCTTGATAGGCAACGTGAAGCTAAACGTGCTTCCGCGTCCTTCGGTGCTGGCAACCCAGAGTCGTCCGCTATGTCCTTCAACGAGATGCTTGGCGATAGACAGTCCTAGCCCTGTGCCACCTGCATGACGACTACGTGCGCGATCTACTTTGTAGAAACGCTCGAAGATTCGAGGGACATCCTGGGCGGGAATGCCTATGCCGGTGTCGCTGATGCTCACTTGGAGCCAACCGCAATCCGCTGGCTGAGCAACCGCTTGATCATGGACTAAAACGGCGCGCACGACCACGGCCCCCCCGGTCACGTTGAACTTCACTGCGTTGTGCAACAAATTGAGCAGCACCTGGCCGATACGATCACCATCCATCAGCGCCAGGAGTTCAGGGTCGGCAAACTCGGCTTGCACCACAACCTGCTTACGGTCGGCCTGCGGTCGGATGCGTTCGATGGCCCGCTCGACCACGGGCAGGAGGTGCGTCGGTGTGAGCTTGAGGGTCACGCGGCCTGACTCGATCTGCGCGAGTTCGTGTAACTCGTCTACCAGTTGCGTTACGGCGTCAATTTCTTGCGCCATCTGGCCAAGCATGCGGTGGGCGATGGCGGGGGGCGGTTCAGACTGCACGGTTTCAAGCAACAGTTTGAGCGAAGCAAGCGGCGTACGCAACTCGTGCGAAACATTGGTGACCATATCACGGCGCGCACGTTCGAGCATATTGAGTTGGGTAACGTCGTGAATGAGCAACAGGGCGCTATAGGTCGGTTCGGCAGTGCGCAATGGGGTGCAACGCAGACGCAGGGTACGTCCGCTGGCGATCAACTTGAACGCAAGCTCACGGGATTCACCATCGCGCAGCGCCTCGGCAACGAGAGCGTCGGCCTGATGATCGCGCAACAGCGCAATCAGGCTTTGGCCTAGCGGGGATGCGCCAACGTCGAGCAACATCTCGGCCTGCTGGTTCAAAAAATGAACCCGGCGGGCCGGGTCTACCACGAGCACACCCGCATCAAGCGCATTGATGACGGCGTGAAGAAGTGGTTGCTGGAGGGCTGCCAGAGGATCTGGGGCGGGCACTAGGGTGGCGACCGTTGGGGGCACAACAGCACGGTGCCTGACCCAAAGCCACATACAGAGCCCCAAACTGAGGGCTAGGACAACGCACAATGCGAGGTCGAACATTCGTCTTTGGGTACCTCGAAGCGGTAGCCGATCCCGCGCACGGTCTGGATATAACGTGGTTGCGCTGGGTCGCGCTCGATCTTTTCGCGGAGCCACCGGATATGCACATCCACGGTGCGACTGTCGCCGGTGAAGTCAAGCCCCCAGACGCGCTCAAGCAACAGATCGCGGGAGAGCGCAATGCCGTGATTGCGCATCAGGCATGTGAGCAAATCGAACTCTTTTTGGGGGAAGTTCACCTCGCTGCCGTCGCGCCATGCCCGGCGGCGGCTGGTGTCAACCTTGAGCGCTCCAGCCTCCAAGACTGTACGCCCGACGGGATGAGGTTGAAGTTCGCTGCGCCGCAAGATCGCCCGCACTCGGGCGAGGAATTCACCAAGACTGAAGGGTTTCCCGAGATAGTCGTCCGCACCGAGTTCGAGGCCAGCGATGCGATCTACCTCATCGTGGCGGGCGGTAAGCATCATAATCGGCACGCCGCTCTCTTGGCGCAAAATACGGCAGAAGGAGAAGCCGTCAAGGCGCGGCAGCATAATGTCGAGGACGATCAGGTTGGGGGGCTGACGACGGGCTAGTTCAAGCCCCTCAATCCCGTCGCTGGCGCTCAGCACGGTGTAGCCCTCACGCTCAAGGTTATAGCGCAGCGTTTCGGCAAAGGTGAATTCGTCCTCGACCAACAGAATGGTAGGCATAGCGAACTCTAGGATCTATATAGCTTGGCATGTTTCAGATCAGCTTTTACAGATTAGAAACATACGCCGCATCCCTTACGGCAAATTGGCAATCTAAAATCGGCTCTAGTACACCGTCCGAGTAATTCTGATGGGTTGTCCGAAGGCCGTAGAGGCGGCTCGCGAGCCGCCTCTACCCATCAAA
>CAIRDL010000110.1 GCA_903877345.1 uncultured Oscillochloris sp.
GGCTTTGCGTGAACGTGTTCCGGCTTTGCGGCTTTGCGGCTTTGCGTGAACTTGTTCCGGCTTTGCGTCAGATCGTTCCGGCTTTGCATTCCTTAACAATCTCGCGACCCTCCACCGCCTCATCAATCAGCGCCCGCATCCGCTCGAGGAAAATCGTGCGCCCGTAGCGCTCGGCGTGGTGCCGAATCGTGCGTTGGTCGTAGCGATCAGACTGGGCGGCGGTGACGGCATCGGCGATAGCGGTGGCGGTTTGTTGGTGAAAGAAACGCCCGGTGAGACCATCGCGCACCGTTTCGAGCGCCCCACCCGCCCCGTAGGCAATCACTGGACGACCGGCGGCCATCGCTTCGAGCGGGGTAATGCCAAAATCCTCTTCGCCAGAAAAAATAAAGCCCCGACAGCGCGCAAACAGGTCGCGGCGCGTCGCCTCATCAACCCAACCCAGAAACTCAATCGTGGGGCCAGCCAATTGTTCCAAGCGATTGCGGTCGCGTCCGTCGCCAAAAATCTTGAGTGGCAACCGCAACTGGGTAAAGGCTTCGACAATCAACTCAATCCGCTTGTAGGGAATAAGGCGCCCACCAGCGAGATAAAAAGCGTCGGCGGGCTGTGGAGCGTAAGCGGGCAAATCCACTGGCGGGGGCACCACCTCGGCCTCGCGCCCGTAGTAGCGAGCAATGCGCCCAGCCACCTCCTGCGAGTTGGCGACAAACCTATCTACCCGGTTACACGTCACGACATCCCAAAGCCGCAGATAGGTGAGGGCGAAGGGCAACAGCGTGCCTTGCAACCCGCGAATCGCCTCGCGCTCGACATAGTCGCGGGTGCGCCACGCAAAGCGCATCGGCGTGTGACAGTAGCAGACGTGGGTTGCCCCGGGACGCGGGATGACACCCTTGGCGTAGGCGCTGCTACTCGAAAGCACGAGATCGTAAGCGCTGAGGTCAAAGCTCTCGAAGGCAGTTGGGTAAAGCAGGAAGTAGCGGCGGAAGTGACGCCGCCAACCGGGCAGGCGCTGCATAAACGAGGTGCGAATGTCCCAACTTTGGTAGAAGGCGGGCATCGCCGCACGATCATAGATCGAGGTGTAGATCGGTGCTTCAGGATAGAGTTCGTGGAGCGCCTCAAGGACGCGCTCGGCCCCGCCATACTGATTTAAATAATCGTGAATAATCGCAACGCGCATAGTCGGGATCTCGTGCCCGTGTGCGGGCGGACACGGCCCGCAGCCCGGCCCAGCGCCTACTGGCTAACGCCATAGGATAGCATACATTTCCGGCGGCGCGGTTGGGCGGAGTCGCACGGGGTGCGGGCATCATGGCGGCTGGGGGCAAGAGGTGAAAGACGACTTTGCAACCGCCACAGCTAAAGCCGCTCAAGCAGGGCAATTCCTCCCAAGGCTAAAGCTCCTGGGCTTCCACGCCTGAAGGGGAGCAATGCTGTGAAACGCACCCCTGCCCTACGTCACCACAAACTCGAGCAGATCGATCCGCGAGCGCGTCAGTTCGATAGCGGATCCCGGCGCAAGGTACTCTTGCCCAAACAAAGCTGCGAGCGAGGTCGCGGTCAGGTTCGTGCGTGTGCCAATCACCCCCAGCCCAATATCGAGCGTCAACTCGGTATAGAGCGTTTCGTAAGGTAACGGCCCGCGCGTCAATTCCCACGCACCTACGGCAACGATCTGTCCGAACGCTCCGGGTGCGGTGCTGACCCCGCCACGCCAGTCTGGTTCGGGCACCAACCCTTGACGGAACGGCGGTTTTTGGACGCGCAGAGCACTGAGGGCGAAGACCAAGCGGGCCACGCCGCTCCGGCCCACCGTCTGCTCGTCAACACAATGATGCCGATCCACCACGCCCAACACCAGCCCTGCGGGCAGTAAGTCGGTGGCGCGAGTGGGCCGGAGCAGGATGAGAGGCAAGTAGCGCTGCCCGTCGGGATGCAGGTCACCGGGCACAAGTTGTTCAAAGACGCATGGTAGTTCAAGTTGGTGGTGCAGGGGAAAGCGCATCGTTGGGTGGCCCTTTGGGTTCGGTCAGCCGCTCGATAGCGCGCTGCGTGCGTAGGTCGTTCAGCACCGCAATGAAGGCCCGGGGGCTATTGGGGCTGAGAATGAGCGGCGGGCGGGCGTGGCGGGCCACGGCGATGAGGCGGGCGCGGTTCGTAGCGAGAAAAAAGACTTCGCCGTAAGGCAACAGGCGAAACGGCCCCTGATAGCCAAAGCAGCCCGCGTTGAAGGCGAAGCGCACCTGCCGCATCGGGACATCGCTTAGGCCCGTGGCGGGCGAAACGCCCGTGATCTGGTCGAGGGGGATCCGCAAGGCCCGCCAGATCCGCCGCCGGACGATCAGCGCGTCGGCTGTCAGTTCGTAGCGCAGAGGCTGGCCCGCGTAGGTGAGCAGGAGGAAGCAGGCGACGGCCACCGCGAAAGCCACCGGAACCAGTAGCCCGTTCCAGCGCAGATTGGCGAGGTAGGCGAAGAGCAGCGGCAGCATCAGCAGCCCGCCCAAGTACGCTAGCCCCATCGTGATGCGGCGGGCATAGGCGTCGAGAGGTGCGACAACGAAGGGTTGCGGTGCCGAGGCTGCTTTTGCTCTTTGACCTGCCATGCCCGCATTATATCCTGGCTAGGACATCTGCTTAGCAAGCGCTAGCCGTTGCTGTGTAGGTATCGGGTTCTTAGTACTACAACGAGACATCGCTTGATGATCGCACCACAAAGGCACAAAGGTCAAACTGGTAGGTTCGGCATCTCTGTGTCCTTTGTGCCTTTGTGATGCATGAGAGATCTCGTTGTAGTAGTAGGCATGTTTCAGAATCGGCGGTTTCAGCTTGACAGTTTAGGCAGGTATGACGGGGCGTAGAGACGCAATATCTTGCGTCTCTACCCCTTCGGGGCCGTGCGGCCCTCCGCCAACGGTAAAGCTGGTTTGAAACATGCCTTGAACAGGTATGCTTCAAACCAGCTTCCAACTTTGATCGCTAATCTAAGGAAAGCGGAAGATTTAAAACATCCCATCTGATCCGTGATTAGTCAGGGTGCGGTCGGGGCACGGGTCACGCATCACTAAAAGCTTAACTCTGGGCAAGCTCGCGGAGGCGTGAGGGGTTGAGGAGCGTAATGCCAGAGCGATCTACGTCAAGCAGGCGGGCATCGCGGAACTGATTGATGATCTTGGTCACGGTCTCGCGGTAAGCGTTGACCATCTCGGCCAGTTGCTGATGGGTGCGCCGGGCGACACGCTGTTGCGGGCGCGGGCCAACGGGTTGCTCCTCGGACATTTCAAGCAGCACCGAGGCGAGGCGGGCGGGCACCGACTTGAAGGCAACTTCGTCGAGACGCCGACTGACTGTGAGCCGGTGCTGGCCGAGCATATCAATCAGCGCGGCCCCCATGCCCGGCGTTGTGGCGACCGCCTCGGTCACGGTGGCCTTTGGCACCGCAACCAAGCGCACTGGCTGGAGCGCCTGGGCGAAGGTGTCGTACTGAGCTCCACCATCGAGAGCGCTGTGGCCGAAGATCTGTTCCGGTTCGACCGTCTTCACGGTGAGGATGCGACCCTCGGGCGAGTGCAACTCTAGGCTGACTTGCCCATCCTTGAGCAGATAAAGCGCATGGGCGGGCTGGCCCGGCGTATAGACATAGCTGTGTCGCCGAAAGCTCTGGATGCTGCCCAAGGCGGCAAGAGTCGCTGCCAGGCGCTGTTGGACCAACTCGTCTTCGCTTCGTGCAGCCATAAACGCTCCTTGCCCTGTCGTCCGCTCTTTATTCCACAATTGCTGTATTGTAGCATATTGACGTGGCCCTGGCCTCCTTTAACAAAACCCCCGTGTGCTATCATCCCCACACGGTGGCCCCACACGGCGGTATCATGCGGGGTGCCATGTGGCGGTATCATGCGTGACCTCAGGCTTCGCCCTTAGACAAGGTTCGGAAGGGCTTTACAGTTTCAGTCCGCGCAGGGTGTTCAGATGCGCTTGACCTGAAACCTGAAACCTTGTCTTGCGTGTGATGAAAAGGAACGACTTGCTATGGCCCAGCGCATCCTCATTGTTGATGATAGCGTCATGAACCTCAAGGCAGCCTCGTTGGCGCTTACGGCGGTCGGCTACGATGTCGTAACCGCTAACGATGGCCGCGAAGCGCTCGAACGGGTCGAGACGGCTAATCCTGACTTGATTATTCTTGATGTGCAAATGCCGGGCCTCGACGGCTACGA
>CAIRDL010000111.1 GCA_903877345.1 uncultured Oscillochloris sp.
ACCTCGGTGACGTTCATCAACGAAATCGCCACGCTCTGTGAGCAAGTAGGGGCCGATGCGAAAGAGGTTGAGCGTGGTCTCAAGAGCGAGACGCGCATTGGGCCACGGGCTTATCTTGGCCCAGGGGCGGCGTTTGCCGGCGGCACCCTTGCGCGTGACATCACCTTCCTCAGTGCGATTGGCAGCGCCCACCGTTGTCCCACGCACTTGATCACGGCAGTGCGCGCCAGTAACGACGCGCATAAGGGCTGGGCCGGAAGTCGGTTGGCAACGCTTTTGGGCAGCCTCGTTGGGCAGCGCATCGCGGTATGGGGACTGACGTATAAGCCCGGCACCGACACACTGCGCCGGTCAAGTGCGGTTGAACTGTGTCGCTGGCTGGTTGACCAAGGGGCGCAGGTGCAGACCCACGACCCAGCGGTACAGACGCTGCCCGCTGCGTTGGCGCGCCTGTTCAGCCTTCATACGACGCCGTTAGACGCTTTGGCGGGCGCGGTGGCGTTGGTGGTTGCTACTGAGTGGCCGGAGTACCAGGCTGTTCCTGCCACAGCGGTTGTGGCGGCAATGGCGCAGCCGGTCGTGGTGGATGCCAATCGCTTCCTTGCGCGGACGCTCGGTGCAGAGCCGCAGATTCGCTATGCGGCGGTCGGGAAAGCTTTATGAGGGGTGAGGGATGAGGGGTGAGCGCATCAGGAAGCCGTGCGCCAGCCAAGACTGTAAGGTAGCCTGAACCCTTGGCTTAAACAAATGCAGTGCGTCCTGTTACGGCAAATCTGCACTCTACAATCGCAATACCGCAAAAGGAATGCTATGGCGCATGTCATGCTGAGCGTAGCGAAGCATCTCTCCCGGCCTGCTGAAAGACCCTTCGCTTCGCTCCTGAGAAACATCGCGCATGTCACGCTGAGCGCCAGCGAAGCGTCCCGGTGGTCGTGGGGATCCATGCCGGGACCCTTCGCTTCGCTCAGGGTGACAGGGGATGAGGTTTCTCCCAGGCACCACTGGCCGACGGGCCATTTAGGACTCAGGGTGACATGACCGCGCTCCTTTTGCGCTACTGCCCAAAATCTGCAATCTAAAATCTGTTCGGTGTCTTCGTAGCTTGATGGTGAGCGAGCAAGCTTGGTGTCGTACCAGGCAAGAAGGTAGCATGGTTTATACCCTCGAAGGCCGGGCAGCGCTGATCACCGGGGCCAATCAGGGTCTTGGCTTGGCGATTGCCCGCGCCTATGTACAAGCTGGCGCGAACGTCATGCTGTGTGCCCGCAACCCCGCATTGTTAGCGCAGGCCCACAGCGAACTTACAGCCCTTGCCGCGCCCGGTCAGATCGTCGTGGCCCAGACCGCCGATGTGTCCCGCCCAGACGAAGTGGCCCATCTGGTCGCCATAACCCTTCAGCACTTTCCCCAATTACACATCTTGGTCAACAACGCAGGCGTCTACGGGCCGAAAGGGGTGATCGAGGCGATTGACTGGGACGAGTGGGTGCAGGCGATCAGCATCAACCTGCTTGGCTCGGTGCTACTTTGTCGGGCGGTGCTGCCCCATTTCAAGGCCCAACATTACGGCAAGATCGTCCAGATTTCGGGCGGTGGCGCGACCAACCCGCTGCCGCGTCTCAGCGCCTACGCTGCCTCGAAGGCGGCCATTGTGCGCTTCGCCGAAACACTGGCGGAAGAGGTGCGCGACGACGGGATTGATGTGAACGCCATCGCGCCGGGAGCGCTCAATACGCGCCTGCTTGATGAAGTGCTGGAGGCTGGGCCAGAAAAGGTCGGCCAGAGCTTCTACGAACGCTCGCTCCAACAGAAGGCGCAGGGTGGCACGCCGCTCGACAAAGGGGCGGAATTGGCGGTCTTCCTCGCCTCCACTGCAAGTGATGGCATTACCGGCAAGCTGATCAGCGCCGTCTGGGATCCGTGGACCGAATTGCCCGAACACCTTGATGATCTGCGACGCACCGATGTTTACACGCTGCGGCGGATTGTGCCCAAAGACCGGGGAATGGATTGGGGCGAGTAATGCCGACCGCTGAACTTCCGGGCGTGGCGATCATCGGCTGCGGCTTGATCGGCCACAAGCGCGCCCGCGCCCTGCATCCGGCCCGCCTCGTGGCGTGCGCCGACCTCAACGTGGAGCGGGCGCAAGCCTTGGCCCACACGGTGCCTGCTGCGGTCGCTAATGCTGATTGGCAAGCGGTGGTTGCCCGTGACGATGTGGACATCGTCATTGTCGCCACGACCAACAACAGCTTGGCTGAAATCGCCCTTGGTGCTATTCAGGCGGGCAAGCATGTGCTGGTGGAAAAACCCGCCGCCCGTTCCGCCACCGCATTGTCCCCGCTCATCAGCGCGGCGGCAGAACGGGGCGTGCTGGTGCGGGTTGGCTTTAACCATCGCTACCACCCGGCGTTGCGTCAGGCCCATACACTTTTCACCAACGGGGCGCTTGGTGAACTGATGTTTGTGCGCGGGCGCTACGGTCACGGCGGGCGCGTCGGGTACGAGCAAGAGTGGCGCGCTGACCC
>CAIRDL010000112.1 GCA_903877345.1 uncultured Oscillochloris sp.
CCCGCTCGTGCCCGCGATGCCCGCGCCGACGGTAAACAACTGTTGCCCGCCGATCATGGTGAAGCTGACGGTCGTTCCGTCGTTACGGGCGTCATTATCACCATCGGTGGTGATCGAACCGGCCCCGTCATTCGAGAAGCCGTAGCCAGTCGGGGGAATGAAGCGCAGGCTGTACGTCCCCGGGGGTAGCGCTTCAAAGGCATAGAGACCAGCCTCGGTACCACTGAAGGTCGTCGTCGCACTCACCACAGTTGTTCCATCGAGCAGTTCGACCCTCACGTCGGGCAGGCCGGTCTCGGTGGTGGTGTCGTAGAGGCCATTCCCGTTAAGGTCAAGCCAAACCCGCCCACCCACGGTGGTCACTCCGGTGAAGCCAAAGTCAAGGTCAGTCACACTTGGCGGGATGGCCCCGCCGGTATCACCAGCGACGTTACTGTCGGTAGTCGGATCGGTGCCTTGGTGCGTGGGCGCAGGGATGGAGCCAAGAGGCGGCGTGACGCTCACCACACGGAAGCCTGCGGCGGGCGGTACGCCCGTCACCGCGTAATTCGCCGCCAGATCAAGGCTGGCAACCGAGGTGGCGGACAGCACCAGGGTCGGGTTGTTGGTATTGATCAGGTTGCCCGTCGTACTGAAGGCGAGCGTCACCACTGCCCCAGCCACACCGTTCTCGGTCGGGTCTTGGATGCCATCACTATTGATGTCACTCCACACGAGGTCGCCGATAGTATAGCGGCCACGGTAGCCAACGTCCGTCGTCGTGATGACGGTGTTCGAGGCGACCACTTGGAAGGGGTCGGTGCAGCCCGTGGTAACGTTCGCATCGCTGTTGTTGTCGGTTGTGGTCGCCCCTGTGCGGGCGGTGTAGGTAAAGTCAGCGGTGATACTAAAGCAGAGCCGATAGTCTTCCGGTGCGCCCGTCGCCACGTTAGGGAGTACGTTGGGAATGACGTAGGTACCCGCAATGTCAGTGCGTACGGGCGTGACCAGCGTACTGCCCGCGCCGGTCTGTAGCGTGACGGTGATGCCCTCCATCCCAGGTTCATTCGGATCAACAAGGCCATTGCCGCTGCTGTCAAACCAGGCGGTGCCAGCCAGGGCGCTTGGTTTGAAGTAACCAAACTCGGCGGTACCCACCAGCCCACTCGTGACCGTCACAACCACCGAAGTCACGGTGCCAAGGGAGGGCGTGAAGCCTGGCGGGACAACGGCGGGCCGCGTCACAGTGTAGACGCCGGGCTTTACGGTGTAGGTGATCAGACCGGTGCTATCACTGGATCTGCCAACAGGTAGGACAGTCGGATTGATGGTGACCGTAGATCCGCTGATGCCTACCTCGCCGACCTCAAAGGTTCCGTTCACCGTTACCTGCTCGTCAAAAATGCGGGCCAGCAGCGTGGCGTTCTGATAGTAGCCTTGGTCGCGGACATCCGCGCCACCCGGAAGCAACGGTTGCCCAGATAGTTGGAGCGGGCCGTCGCTGTCAAACAAGCTTTGATCAGTCGCGGTGTTTGCGCCTGGGTCGCCTTGGTCAGTTGCGGTTTGCTGCCAAGCCGGGGTCGCAGTGGGTGGGGTGAAGCTGAGATTGTAGGTCGCGGTCCCAGTTGCTCCCGGCAGACCCGTGAAGCTATACGCGCCCGTGGTTGCTGCCGTAGAGGTCGAGCGCACGATTTGGGCTTGCAGCACGTTGGGGATAGTCACGTTCAGCGTCAGCGCGACAGATGCGCCTTCCAACGATCCATCCACCGCGTCGCCTGACAGACCGTTGGCGTCAGCGTCCACAAAGGCCACACCGGCTACTGTCGCATTGCCCACCAACCCGGCGTTCTTCCCAGTCGCATTGCTCCCGAACCCAACTGCGCCTAGACTAATCGAACTAGCCGCGACTGCCCCGCCGGTGGTCACAAGGCTATCGCCGCCGATGAAGAAGGCGAAGTTGGTTGTATCGGGATTCGTGAAGGTCAGCGTGTAGTTATTCGCCACCACGGCGGGGAAGGTGTAGGCACCAGTGGCATCCGTGGTGGTGGTACCCTTCACCGTCGTACCGGCGAGCAATGTCACCGTGACGCCCTGCACCCCCGGTTCACCCGTCTGGAAACCGCCCAAGCTCAGGTCACGGGCGAAGAAGACGCGCCCACTGATTGACGCCGGGGTGTAGTAGCCGAAGCTGTTAGCCCCCGCCGTCGCTCCCGCCAGCGAGGTTTGCCCACTGAGCAGCGGATTGCCCTCGACTAGCCGTGGGTTGAGGAAGCCCGTTGACGTAAACAGCGTTGTCGGCAGGCCGGTCGTGACCAGCCTGAGTTGGTAGGCAACTCCTGGTGGCACATCGGTGAAGGTCACAACACCCGTGCTATCGCTGACCTGACTTCGAGCGAAGGAAGTTCCAGATGGAGCATCCTCAAGCCAGATGGTCATCCCGCTCATGCCCCGGTCACCAACGGCGTAGTTGTTATCCGCACTGCCGACCAACTCCTCAAACACCCGCCCGGTAATCGTCGCATTCTGGAAGTAGCCCACATCGCGGGTACTTGTGATGACGATGACACTCAGGGACTGATTGCTTCGGTAAAAAGGCCCGTCACTATCAACCGCGTCACTGCCATTGGCATTTACATCCGCTACAGTTAGGAGCCAAGGCGGAGTCGTTGTAGCTGGGGTAAAGGTGAGAGAATAGGCCGAAGTACCACCCAACAACCCGCCGCCCCCCGGCAGCCCTGCGAAGCTATACGTTCCGCTGATTGCCGTCGTACTTGTTGTTACGGCGGTACGTAAAATCTGGGTTGTCAGCACATTGGGGATGCTCACGTCCAACGCGAGCGTCACCGTCACTCCAGCCAAGCGCCCGTCCGCTGCACCATCCGACCGACCGTTGAGATCGCCATCCACAAAGGCCATGCCGTTCGCTGTGGAGTTGCCGATCAACCCGGCGTCATGCCCGCCCGAGGAGGCACCATACGGCACCAGCCCCACATTGATGGTACTGGTCGTGACGGCTCCGCCGGTGAGCAGTTCGCTGTCATTCGGTAGCGGAGTCGTCCCCGACAGAATAAAGCTGAAATTCGCCGCATTGGGGTTGGTGATAACGAGTGTGTAAGTGTCCGAGACGAGATTGGTGAAGGTATAGGCTCCCGTCCCGGTCGTCGTCGTGGTACTCACCGAGCCAGTTGCGCCGTTGAGTTGCAATTGGACGCCCTGCACCCCTGGCTCACCCGCCAACTGGTTGTTCAAGTCGCGGTCGAAAAAGACGGTGCCGGTGATGGTCGCGAGTTGGTAGTAGCCGAAGCTGTTGCGCCCTGTAGAGTCAGTGGCCGAGGTCGCGCCACTTGTCAGCGGGTTATTGAAGACCGGTGTCGGGTCGGCCCAGCCAATCAGGGCGTGGATCAGGCTACTCAACGGTGCCGCCGTCTCATCAATATTGAGTCGGTAGCTACCGGGCTTCACGGTGTAGGTGACGAGGCCCGTGACGGGCGCGGTAGTTTGCGTGTCAACGGCAGTGCCGCCACTCAACGGTTCAAGCACCACTTGGACACTACCAACGCCTGCATCGCCGTTCTGGTACTGGTTGTCAACACTGCCCACAAGCTCATTAAAGACCCGTGCGCTGATCGTGACGTTCTGGTAGTAGCCTTGGTCACGAGAAGCCGTTGTGTTGCGAACCAGTTGCTGACCACGCAGTTGGAGCGGGCCGTCGCTATCCGTCGTACTAGTATCGGTGAGAATGTTGGTGTCGGTGACATCCGTGGTGGTTGTCAACCAAGGGGTTGTTGTAATGGGCGCGGTGAAGGTGAGACTGTAGGCTGCGGTGTTGGTCAACACCGCGCCCGCGCCAGGCAACCCTGCGAAGGCATACGTTCCGCTGACCGCCGTCGTACTCGTCGTTACCGCTGTACGGGTGATCTGCGTAGTAAAGCCATTAAGCTTCACATCCAGGGTCAGCGCGACCGTCACCCCGTCCAAGCGCCCGTCTATCCCCGCATCGTTCGACTGACCATTGGCATTGCCATCTACGAACGCTGTCCCGCTCACCACTGCAGTACCCACCAACCCGGCATCGTGCCCGCCCGAACTAGCGCCGAACGCGACCGTCCCCACGTCAATCGTGCTGGTCGTGACAGCCCCGCCGGTGAGCAGTTCGCTGTCATTCGGCGTCGGGGGCGTCCCCGACAGAATAAAGCTGAAGTTCAGGGTATCGGGGTTGGTGATGACCAGCGTATAGGTGTCCGAGACGAGATTGGTGAAGGTATAGACACCCAGCGCGTCCGTCGTCGTTACACCCACGGTGCCGCTCGTGCCGCCGTCAAGTTGCACTGCGACGCCTTGCACCCCTGGTTCACCCGCCAGTTGGTTGTCCAAGTTGCGGTCGAAGAAGACGGTACCGGTAATCGTTGTCGAGGAGTAGTAGCCTTGATCGCGGGCATCCGTTGCACTCGGTTCCAACTGTTGCCCAAGCAACTCACTGTCACTATCGAGCGTGTAGGTGTCTGTGATGAGACTTGGGTTGGGATCGCCCACATCAGCAGTGGTCAGTAGCCAAGATGGGGCGGGCGGGGTGAAGGTCAAACTGTAGACAGCGGTACTAGTGGTATCCGGGTCGCCTGGTAGCTTAGTGAAGGTGTACGCCCCAGTCCCACCTGTAGTGGTCATGGTGCGTGTCACCTGGGTGGTTAGCGTACCGGGGATGCTCACATCCAGTGAGAGCGTGACCGTCACCCCAGGCAAGCGCCCGTCACTTGGCTCGCCCGACACCCCGTTGGCATTGCCGTCTACGAACGCCATCCCGCCCACCGTCGCGTTGCCCACCAACCCGGCATCGTGCCCGCCCGAACTGGCCCCGAACGCGACCGCCCCCACATCAATCGTGCTAGTCGGGACAGCCCCGCCGGTGAGCAGGTCGCTGTCATTGGGCAGCGGGGTCGTCCCCGACAGAATAAAGCTGAAGTTCAGTGTATCGGGATTGGTGAAGGTAAGGGTGTAATTATCGGCGGGTACATTGGTAAACGTGTACGCACCCGTCGCGGTGGTCTTCGTCGTCGTCACCGTGCCAGTTGCGCCGGCGAGTTGCACATCAACGCCCTGCACCCCCGGCTCACCCGTCAGTTGGTTGTCCAAGTTGCGGTCGAAGAAGACGGTGCCGGTAACGGTCGCTGGGGTGTAGTAGCCGAAGCTGTTGGCCCCGGCAGCGTCGGTATTCGAGTTGCCGTTGCTGTAAAGTTTTCCACCGGTTGGCGAGGTCGTAACGGTCACGGGGTCAGTCCAGTTTGGCTCAGAAGCATTCAGGCCACTCAACTCCGGCGCAGTTTGGTCAATATTGAGTTGGTAAGTGCCTGGTTTCACGGTGTAAGTCACGAGGCCGGTACCCAGTTCGCTCGTTTGTGTGGCAACCGGCGTGCTGTCCACGATGCGTTCCAACGTCACCGTGATGCCAGTGATGCCAACATCACTCGCCCCTGCATCATTGAACATGTTATTGGGCGGGCTTGTCGTCTCGTTAAAGACACGGGCGGTGACTTGCGCCTCTTGGTAGTAGCCCTGGTCATTGTCATTGGTGAGGTTCGTCTGCGTGATGGTCAGACTCGGCCCATCGCTATCAAGCGCATCGTTGGTCGTGATGTCGGCGGTTGAGGTCAGGTATGGTCTGGTCGGAAGTGTCGTTGGCGGCGGGGTAAAATCGAGGGTGTAGGTGACGCCGGTGCCACCACTACCATCAAAAGGCAGTGCGGCGAAGCTATAGTTCGGGTCAACGCCAGCCGTTACCGACACGCCAACGGAGTAAGGAGCGGTGACGAGATTCAGCAGATTGGCAGTGACGGTAAGCGCCGCCGTGACGTCCGATAAGTCAGTGTCGCCCGTGTTCTGGGTGTCCGAGCCATCATTATCGAGGAAGGCGCGGCCCGAGACGGTACCCTTGCCACGGAAGCCAGCGTCGAGTTCACCCACCGCGATTCTACTCGTGACCGTCACATACCCGGTCTGACCATTCCCAGTCGCCGGGTCAACTTGCGCCACATCACTGTTGTACGGATCTATAGTGGGCGAAACATCGGTCGTCCCCGTAATCAGGCTAAAGGTCGTGGAGAGGGGATTGACAAACTTAACCGTGTAGGCACCTGGCGGGACATTGGTAAGTGTGTAGATCCCGGTACTGTCAGTGAGTGGAGTAGTAGCGGAGACCACCTCACTGCTGTCGGTAGTACGTAACAAGCTGACCGTGACGCCACGCATACCGGGTTCGGGCGTGGCGGCATCTACACCGTCGTTATTGGTATCAAAGAAGGCCGTACCGGTGATCGTGGTGATCTGGTAGAAACCGGCATCCACACCCTTATTGACAATGCCCGACACTGGCCTAAAGTTGGGGGTTCGCCACCGTGTGGCGGGGGTAAGGGTAGTCGTAATCAGATCGGAATAATCCACTAATGTTGTCTCAGCGGGGTCAACGGTAGCTGTGACAAGTTGCGGGCTGGCAACAAATTTCAGATTCGTATAAGGCGCACCAGCGGTAGCGAGGTCGAAGACCGCGTAGTAGTTGATCGCCGGGAGATTGGGAATCGTGTACATGCCCGAACTATCGGTGGTCGTCGTGATGACCAGCGATGTATCGCTAACACGGTGCAACTCGACCGTGACCGTAGGAATAGGCGATTCGCCTATATCGTAGTACCCGTTCCCATTAGCATCTTCAAAGACGAAATTACCAAGCTCGGCGCGGGTCAAGCCAAAGTCGGCAGTCGTGTAGGTCGAGATGGTCGTGAGAACTGATGTGGTGGTGTAATAGTAGGTTCCGTTCACATTGGTAGCCGAGAGGACGTTACTGACGGCGATACCATCGAGAATCGCGCCAGTAAGGAAGTTTGCGGGATCAAGGGTAATCGTATAGGCAGAGCCGAGCGGCAGATTGTCAAACAGGTAAGAGCCATCAGTTTGGGTGACGCTGGTGATTTC
>CAIRDL010000113.1 GCA_903877345.1 uncultured Oscillochloris sp.
CAACCTGCCCCGCGTCACCGACAGCTTCACCCAAGACGGACGCAACTACTTAGTGATGGAGTTCATCCCCGGCGAGTCGCTAGAGGCTTACCTCGAACAGGCAGGTTTACCGCGCCCCATACCGGAAGTGCTAGCGTGGGCGCGGCAACTCTGTGCGGTTCTCACCTATCTGCACACCCAACAGCCGCCAGTGATCTTCCGCGACCTCAAGCCCGGCAACATCATCATGACGCCGGACGGCACCTTGAAGCTGATAGACTTTGGCATTGCTCGCCACTTCAAGCCGGGGCAGAGCCGTGACACCCAGGCGTTTGGCACGGTCGGTTACAGTGCGCCCGAGCAGTACGGTCAGGGCCAGACTGACGCCCGCTCTGATGTTTACAGCTTGAGCGTCATGCTCCACCAGATGCTCACGGGCTACGATCCGTCCAACACGCCCTTCCGGCTGCCGCCCGCCGCGCAGTTGAACCGCAACGTGCCAATGCCGATCTCAAATGTGCTGGCGCGGGGGGTGCAGAACGACCCGGCGCAACGCTTCGCCAGCATCGCCGATTTCCGTCAGGCGCTTTTTGGCACGGGCAATCTCGTGCAACCGCAACAGGGCCAAGTGGCGATACGCCCAGCGATGGGGCCGATGATCAACCCTGCGGGCGCGGGGGCGATTCCGCTCCAGGCCACAGCCCCGCCGCCGACACGCAAAAGCACCGGCCTAGCGGTTGCGGCCAAGCGGTTGGGCTTCGTTAGCGTTGGGCTGATGGGCTTGGGGATGCTGATGGTGATTGTCGGCAACACCGTAGGCGGCACCAAGCATGCCTTGTTCAACTTCGGCTCATTCGTGTCCGTGCTGCCGCTGCCTCTTGGGCCACTGGCGATTCTCCTCGGCTTAATCGCCTTCTTCCTAAAGCGAACCAAACAGACGGCCCGTGGACAAAGTGATGCGTCCACCGGCATTGCGACGGGCATACTGACCTTGCTGCTCTTCTGTGGCCTACTCACATTCATCGGTTCGCGCCTCTAAGGCATGTTTCAAGCCGGCTTTACAGTTCAGCGATCTCACGCAAAGCCGCAAAGCCGCTGTTTACCTCACCACAAAGGCACAAAGGCTACGTATCCATGTTTGGCGTCTTCGGGCCTTTATGCCTTTGTGGTGAATCTGAAAGCTCGTTGGCGTACTAAGACTAAGTTCGTAGCGACTTCACCGTTTGGGCAAACGTACCGCTTTCTGCAAGCTGAAATCCGCAAGCTACGGAGGTTCTCGATGGCTGATGCTGTCACACTGACTTGTACCTGGGGGCGTGCGCCGCTTCCCGTGACCGAGGCACCCCAGGTGGCCTACCTGCTGGTCGAGGCGGCACCGACGGCCCTGCCCACGGCGGCGATTCCGCTCAACTTCTGCCTCGTACTCGACCGTTCAGGCTCAATGCAAGGGGTCAAGCTCACGAGTATGAAGGCGGCGGCCCGCCACTTGATCGAAACGCTGACCCCCGAAGACATCGTGGCGGTGGTGATCTACGATGACCAGGTGCAAACGCTGGTGCCCGCGACGCCCGTCAC
>CAIRDL010000114.1 GCA_903877345.1 uncultured Oscillochloris sp.
ATTCCCATTGATCTGCTGCACGAGGTCGCGCAATGCAGCGACGCCTAACTGCGCTAACAAATACCCTTCAGCGTCGAAGGTTGGTGCATAGAGTGTGGCAAGTTTTACCAAGAGCGCGGACGCCTCAGCGATGCGGTCTACCTCCAAGCCCTTGGGCAGATCCAGGTCGGTGCCATCCGGGGCCATTGTCTTGGCGAGCATGCTCGCGTAGCGCTTGCCGGCAACCGATTCGCCCGCAATACGCTTTTCCGCCGCTAGGGCGACCAGTCGCACAAGCTGACGGGGCGAAAAGAAGAGCGTGTAGTAATCGGCGTACTTCAGCCCTTTGCCATCACGACTAAAGCCGGTAAGATTCGCCGCTAACTTCCTTCCGCAGAGTTCACGCACCCGCTCAATCGCTGCATCGGCGACCGTGGCGGTCGTAGGCGCGGGCGGCGCATCAACCCGCGCCAAGTAGACGACGCCTGTGGGCGCATACAGCAGCGGCTCGCGTACATCCGGGATGGCATAGCACGCCAGCGCCGCATTATTCACGATGCTGGTAATCACGCCGCGCACATCAGCAAGGTGATGGTACTGAAGCGTAACCTTCACCCGATCATCGCTGAAGTGCTCTAGCATTTTGCGGATACTCTTGCTCCCTGCCGCCTCAAGCGGCGTGCGCCCCAGGTAAGCCAAGTAGTCGGCCAGCGTGGCGAGATCAGTTGCCAGACTTGTGCTCCTACGGCGGGCGCGTAACCCCGGCAGGGCGCTAAGGTTGTGCATGACACCCCACTTCACCTGGGTATTGCTGGCGATCAAGATCAGGTCGTGCAGGTACGTGTCTAGCGGGCCAAGCGGCGCAAGGAACGCATCAAGGCCCAACTCGGTGCAACAGCGTGTGAAGATCGCCTCGACCGTCGGCAGATGGACGGCGACATTAACGGTGTGATGGGCCAGACCAACAGCGCGGAGTTCGGCATCTGCCGAGGGCAACTTGAGCCAATCGTGGAGGGTATAGCCCGCGCAAAAGAGGCGGTAGGTTGTGTCGTCGAAGGCATCAACAAAGCGCATCTGGCCCCAACGCTTGAGGGTGCGGGCCACTTGGGCCGTAGGCAACAGCCCATTGATCAGGTGTGCCCGCATGCTTTGATCGTCACTGTAGCGGGCGACCTCTTCGGCGCTTAAACCATCTTCCGCGACCTTCTTTACGGCAAACGCACCGCCCTTGGCCGCAACATGACCAAGCAGTCGCGACAGATTTGGCACCACAGCGGTGGCATAGTCGTGCAGCACTTGATCAGCGGGGTGTTCGGCGGCGATAGCAGCTTTGAACAGGTTACTGAAGAGGGGTTCAAGCGTAAGGGCAACGTTCTGTGGCGTCGCCGTCTCTGACTCGGCAGCCTCCAACTGTTCGGTGAGCGCCGCATCATCGGCTGGCTCAAATGGCTCTGCCTCATCGTCAAGCGGCAAATCTTGCTGTGCTAATTGGCTCATCGGGTCTCCCTCTAAACACTATGGGCAGCGGATCTCTTTCATGATCCCATCGCGGGCATCATGTCACCCTGAGCGAAGCGAAGGGTCTGCCAACAGGCCGGGATAGAGCAATCCTACGCAGGTTATGAAGCGGAGTCGAGCCTTTAGGCGGCTCTATCCGGCTAAAGCCTCAACTCCACGCGACAACCCCAATAGGATTGCTATAGATGCTTCGCTACGCTCCTGAGCAACATCGCGCATGTCACGCTAAGCGCTAGCGAAGCGTCCCGGTGGTTGTGCAGATCCATGCCGAGACCCTTCGCTGCGCTCAGGGTGACAGGGGAGGACGTTTCTTCCGGCGACACTGGCCCGATGGGCCATTTGGTACTCAGCATGACATGGTGTTGGGCTACTTTAAAAATTCCGCATCCCTATCAGGCAAAGAATGGCCCATCGTTCGCGGCCCGCAGCTTACGATGACGTAAAACACTATCGAGCAAGAGCGCGTAGCGCCCAAAGGCGATACAACCCTGCAAACCGTTCTCGTCACAGTAGGGGTGCAGCGTGAAGAGGCCAGGCAGATAGATCTCGCTCCGCAGTTGTTTGAGGCTATAGCCAGGCACAAGCAACCCCACAACCTTGCGATGGGCAAGCTGATCATTCAGATCATTGAGCAAGTCGTTATGCCCATTGACCTCAAGGCGCATCCCTGGGAGCACCTGCGCTGTCATAAGTTTGTCCTGTGACCACGCACTCACCTGCGCGCCCAACAGCACCGTGACCAGTTCCGTCTGTGTCCGTAGGCCACGCCAGCGAAAGAAGGCAACGTGCCGGTCGCGCTCAAAAGGTGTCGTTGACCGTTGCATCTGCCCAACCGCCGTGCAGAAGGCTTTCTGACTAATCGGCTCCAATTGGGCATTTGCCAACAGCCAGAAGAGATTGTAGGTGATGGGGTCGTTCTCGCCATCCTTCAGCACACCACACTCGAACGGACTACCGCCACGAAACGACTGGGCCTCTTGTACCAACAGATCCAAGCCATCGTGACGATACTGGTCAGCCTCTTGCACTGCTTTGCCGACATTCGCCCCTGTCAGATCGTAGTAGCGCCGCTGCAGTCGCTCGCGCACCGGCGCAAAGCTGGCCTGAAGATTGCGATCAACCTTCTTGGTGGTCTTACTCTTGCCGAGCAAGGCTTCGTAGACCTTCGCCGCTTGAAAGCGTCCCCAGATGCGTGCATAGTGCTTGAAGTTGGCCGGCTCAGGGTAAACCGCCGTGATCTGTTCGCCGAGCAACTGACGATTCATTACATCGTCGGCCTTCAACAAGGGCGGTTGCCCGTCCTTTGCCATAGTTAGCCGCTCGTAGACAAATGACGGCACCAGTGCGTAGGCGGCAAAGTCCTGAAACTTCCGCAACGCACCATCACGATCCTTGTAGTGGGTATGGCGGCCCAAACGACCGAGGCGCTGCAAAAAGGTTCCGGCGCTGCTCGCCTCAAAGATCAGGAGATTAATCCGAAAATCAACGCCCACATCCACGGTCGAGGTACCAATCAGGACATCCGCTTCATACGATGCCTTGCGCGTTGATTGACCATTGAGGCGTGTGTTGGGGGCAACCCGCAGCCCCCTTGGTTCCAGATGCGGACGCAGCAACTGTTCCAGCCGCAGCGCCGTTGCCACCGAGTTGACGATGATCGCCGCCTTAGCGCCGTGGGGGCGATCACGAAACCAAGGGAGCAACACCCGCTCTAACCCTTCAGCCATCCACTCCTCGGCGCTCTGTTGAGCGAGGGTAAGCTGACACGCTTGGAGAATACAGCGCCAACCCTGGCCTGGATCTTCGCCATGCCTATACCAGCCCTCCTGTTGCGGGCTAATGATCTTCAAGCGGTCACCAAAACCAACCCGGCGTAGCGGCACGATCAACCGTTGGTCAGGCGTAGCTGAAAGGAACAGGGTTTTGAGGCTGGGGTTCTGTTCGTGAAGAAAAAGTAAGCCGGTCAGGACGGCTGTGATCTGGGCCGCATCAAAGATATGAAACTCGTCAAACGTAAGTTGCTGAAAGTTCAGATTC
>CAIRDL010000115.1 GCA_903877345.1 uncultured Oscillochloris sp.
GCCACTGACGCCCCAATGGAGAGCCAAGCGTAGCGCGTGAGGGACTGGCGGGACGAGGGGTTGCCCATGGGCTAAAGGGTCTCGACAGCGAGCGCCACCGCTTCGCCGCCACCGAGGCAGAGCGAGGCAAGACCGCGACGACCGCCCCGCGCCTTGAGGGCGTAAATGAGGCTGACGAGGACACGCGCCCCGCTGGCACCCACCGGATGCCCAAGGGCGATGGCTCCACCGTTCACGTTGACCCGGTCGGGGTCGAGGCCAACCGCCCGGATGTTGGCGATCACCTGAGCGGCGAAGGCTTCATTGATCTCAAACAGATCATAATCGTCCACCGTTGTCCCGGCGCGTTCCATCAGCCGCTTAATAGCGAACGGCGGAGCCGTGAAAACCTCAAGCGGCGGGACGCCTGCCTGCGCTCCATGCTCGACCCGCGCCAGAGGCGTTAGGCCAAGCCTGGCGGCGCGAGCGGCGCTCATCAGCACCAGGGCCGCTGCCCCATCGGTAATGCCGGGGGCGTTGCCTGCGGTGACGGTGCCATCTTTGACGAAGGCCGGGCGCAGTTTACTCAGCGCCTGGAGCGTACTGTCGCGGCGGGGACCTTCATCGGTCTCAATCGTCAGCGTACTGCCCTTCGGGCCAGGCACGCTCACCGGGGCAATTTCGGCGGCGAAGCGCCCGGCGTCCCACGCAGCGACGGCGCGCTCGTGCGACTGGAGGGCGAAGGCGTCCTGTTGGGCGCGGGTGACGTGCTGGGCTTGGGCGATCCACTCCGCCGAATTGCCCATATGCTGATGCTCAAAGGCACACCAGAGGCCGTCGTGAATGAGGGCGTCGAGCAATTCCCCATTGCCAAGGCGGTAGCCGTTGCGGGCATTGGGCAGCAGATAGGGTGCGCCGCTCATATGCTCCATGCCGCCGGCCACAATCACCTCAGCCTCGCCGGTACGGATCAGCGCCGCGCCGAGCATCACCGCCTTGAGGCCGCTGCCGCAAACCTTGTTGATCGCCAGCGCGCCCACGCTGGCGGGCAGGCCACCTTTAAGCGCGGCTTGCCGTGCGGGAGCTTGGCCCAGGCCCGCCGCCACCACATTGCCCATAATGCACTCATCCACACTGGCCGGGTCAATGCCCGCCCGAGCAACTGCCGCCCGCACGGCGGCAGCCCCCAAATCCGTCGCCGTCAGTCCGGCGTAAGCACCATTGAATTTACCAATCGGCGTGCGCGCCGCCCCCACAATAACCACGTCTTCCATACGTCCTCCTCGACGCCGTTGTCTCATCGCCACGGCCATTATACACGCCGCACGCCTTGATCTTGCCGGTTTTGATCGCTCGCTCTGCACGACCAGCGCGCCCGGTATGGTATAATAGCGGAGCTTTGCCGGGTTGTGTAATGGCAGCACGGCGGACTTTGAATCCGTCTGTCCAGGTTCGAGTCCTGGCCCGGCAGCCATCAAACGCTTGTAACATGAAGCCGCGCCTCCACCTGCTAGTCGGCCCCCAGCGACGAGACCCACGGTGGAGGCGCGGCTTCATGTTGTTTGGCCTACAACTTTTACCTTCTTGTGGACAGAGGAATCGCTACTCATGGACGGACGCTTACTGATCTTTAGCGGCAGCGCAAACCCCGAGTTGGCCCGCGAGATTGCCACGAGCCTACGCATGACCGTCGGACGGGCGCTGGTGGGCCAATTCAAGAACGGTGAGACCCGCATCAAGCTACATGACAATGTGCGCGGTTGCGATGTCTTTGTCGTCCAGTCTACCTGCGCTCCGGTTGACCATCACCTGATGCAGTTGCTGCTGCTGATTGATGCGCTCCGTCGCGCTTCGGCCCGCCGTGTCACGGCGGTCATCCCGTACTATGGCTACGCCAAGCAAGAGAAGAAGACGGCAGGCCGCGAGCCGATCTCCGCCAAACTCGTGGCGAACCTGATCCGTACCGCCGGGGCCGACCGCGTGCTGACGATGGATCTGCACGCCCCCGCCATCGAGGGTTTCTTCGACATCCCGGTGGATCACCTCCAAGCCGCCCCGCTCCTCGCCGATTACATCCACAGTCTAAATTTGCCCAACCCGGTCGTCGTTTCGCCCGACGCGGGCGGTGTGGGCCGCGCTAATCGCTTCCGCGAGCGCATTGGCGCAGGGTTGGCGATTATCGCCAAGCAACGCCCCGAACCCGATACCGCCGAGGTACTCGAAATGGTCGGTGAAGTCGAGGGCAAGAACGCCATCATTGTTGACGATATGATTTCCACGGGCGGCACCCTGGTCGAGGCTGCGGTGGCCCTGATCGAGCGTGGCGCGCACAAAGTTTACGCCTGCGCGAGCCACGGCATTTTCGCCGCCGACGCCCTCGCCGGCATCGCTCATTCTGATCTGGTCGAAACCATCGTCACCAATACCATCCCCCAAAGCGCCACCGCAACCGAGGCCCGCGTGCGGGTCATTAGCGTAGCCCCGCTTTTCGCCGAGGCGATTATGCGTATCCACAAAGATCTTTCGCTGAGTGCCCTTTTCTCATGAATGAACCCGACTTCACCGCTCTGATCGAGGCCGCACGCACGGCGGGTACACTCGCGTATGCGCCCTACTCGCACTTCCCAGTTGGCGCGGCGGTGCTAACGGCCTCCGGGCGCATCTTCCAGGGGTGCAATCTCGAAAATGCCGCCTACCCGCTGACCATGTGCGC
>CAIRDL010000116.1 GCA_903877345.1 uncultured Oscillochloris sp.
AACACCGAACACGAAACGGATGTCGCCGTCGCGACGAACCGCAGCTACCAATGGTGGTAGCAAGCTGGTACGCGCATGACGGTGCCGGGCGGGCTAGTGTGAGGCCATATGGACGTTTCTCATAATCTGTGCGCGCTGCGCTGTCCGCATTGCACCAACACCCGACTTGCTAGGGGGTGGCCTTTTGGCCTACTCTGAGCTATAGCTTGCTGTAGTTCGCCTCCTTTCAGGCTCCTGCCGTTGGCGCAGGGGCTTTTTTCATGCCATAACGGTGTTCCACCCCACGGGACACGGCAAGTCTCCCCCGCAGCGCGCTTCCCCATCAAGCTCCCCCGCAAGCTGTGAAGCCTTAGCTTCACGGCCTAACGTTCTGTGTTCCTTGTATAGTCTCTTTGAGGAGGGCATTGGTACAATTGAAGCAACAGACCTATCGCGAGTATCTCCAGGGCCAGTTTGGGCTTGCCGCTGAAGGCACGCTCACCGACTTTATGGCCCGTCAGGGTGACGACCTCATCATGGGCGGACGCCTGAACCTCACCGCGTTAGCGCGGCGTTACGGTGCTCCGTTGGAAGTCGTCTACACCCCGCAGATCACGGCCCAAGTCACCCGTATGGGCGCTTGGGCCGAGCAGGCCCGCCTGCACAGCGCATATCCCGGTCGCTTGCTCTATGCCTACGCCACCAAAGCGAACTTCGCCGCCGAAGCGGTGCAAACCGCGCTGCGAGCGGGTGCTCACTATGAGACGTCCGCCGCGCCTGATGTCCTGATTGCCCACGGCCTTTTTCGCCAGGGGTTGTTGCCTGCCGACCGCCTGATTTGTTGCAATGGCTCGAAAGAGCCGAACTACCGCGACGCCATCAGAAATTTGCGGCTCGCGGGTTGTACGGGCGTCGTGCCGGTGCTTGATGACCTGGACGAGCTTGCAGATTTGCTGGAGACGCCGCTGCCGTTGCGCTTTGGGGTGCGCGAACGGGCCGCAGGCAACCGTGATGGGCGACATCCCGGCAGCGACCGTTTCGGCCTAAGCGCCGCCGAGATTGTCACCGCTGCGGAGCGCATCGCCAACTCGCACCACGAACTAGCGGTGTACCACGCGATGATCGGCAGCCAAATCGAGGACGAAGCTCACTTCCTCGCCACCCTGCGCGCCTCGGTAGTCAACTACTGTCACTTGCGCCGCCGGACGCCGAGCCTGCGCTACTTCAACTTCGGCGGGGGCGTGCCAACATCGGGCTACCGACTCGGCTTCGCGTTCGACTACGTCGGCTTCCTGACCAAGTTGATGACGACGATTCGTGAGACATGCGCGGCTTACGCGGTGCCTGTGCCCGACTTGATCGGCGAATTTGGGCGCTACACGGTCGCTACCCACAGTGTGTACCTGATCGAAGTGGGCGCGACCAAGACTGGCCAAGGGGAGAACCCCGACTGGTACCTGCTCAACGGCAGCGTGATGGTGAGCATGCCCGACGCGCTGTTGGTGGAAGACCAGGAGTTCGTAATCCTGCCACTAAGTGGCTGGGATCGTCCGGTGAAGCCGGTGCGGTTGGCGGGGCGACGCACCTGCGACAGCGACGATGTGTACCCGCGCCCCGAACGTGCCCCGTTGATGCTGCCTGACAGCGGAGCGGGATTAGTGTTGGCGGTTTGCGGTGTCGGGGCTTACCAACAGATGATCTCGGGGCGCGGCGGAGCGCATCACTGCCTCAGCCCGGAGCCGGGGCGCGTGATTGTGAGCGAAGAAGACGGGCGGCTCGTCTCGCGCTACGTGCCGCCGCAAGATCAAGCGACGATTATGCGGCTATTGGGCTACCAACCGCAGCCCGCATCGTTGCCGTTGAACCCCGACCGGCCCATTCGCGAGCCGGTGCCGTTTCGCGTCCCGGCGACGTATCGTACGCGGCGGATCAGTGCGCGCCCGCCCCGGCTTGTGCGGCAAGTTGCCACGGGGGATTAGGGCTTTTAGGGGGCGGGGGGGGCATAGAGACGCAAAATTTTGCGTCTCTACCCCTTGCCGTGAGCAAAACGAAGCCCCCCGTTGCCACTTATTGGGTAACGGGGGGCTTCGAGATCTAGGGCCGTGTGTCTAATCGAGGTAGCCGCGCAGCTTCTTGCCCAAATGTGGATGGCGTAGCTTGCGGAGGGCGACCGCCTCAATTTGGCGGATGCGCTCGCGGGTGATGCCAAACTCGACGCCAACCTCCTCAAGGGTGCGGTAGCGCCCATCCTTGAGGCCGTAGCGCAATTGAATGATCTTGCGTTCGCGTTCGGGCAGCTTCAGTAGTACCTCTTCGATCTGCTCGCGCAACATCGCGGCAGCCGCTGCCTCAGACGGCGTAGAGATGCGGTCATCTTCGATGAAATCGCCCATACGCCCCTCGCCCTCTTGGCCGACGGGCATCTCAAGCGAGAGCGGGTGCATACTGGCCTCAAGGGTGCGGCGCACCTTCCCGGCACTGATGCCCATCGCCTCGGCAATTTCCTCGGGGGTTGGTTCGCGCTGCATAGACTGTTGGAGCTTGTGGCTGGTACGCTTGACCTGGCTAATGGCCTCGCCCATATGGACGGGAAGCCTGATGGTGCGGCTCTGGTCGGCGATGGCGCGGGTAATCGCCTGACGGATCCACCACGTCGCGTACGTCGAAAACTTATGCCCCTTGGTGTAGTCGAACTTCTCGACCGCCCGCATCAGGCCAATGTTTCCTTCCTGCACCAAATCCATCATCGTCAGGCCGTAAGAGGTGTATTTTTTGGCAATGGAAACCACCAAGCGCAAATTGGCTTGGATCAAATGTTGGCGGGCATCCTGACCTTGACCGAAGGCGCGTTCGAGCAACAGGCGTTCACGCCCGGTCGTATACTCCTCACGCTCCAGATGCTCACGGGCAGCATCGCCGGACTCCATCGCCTTAGCCAGGGTCACCTCTTGGGCAGCGGTGAGCAAAGGCACCTGACCAATTTCTTGGAGATACATGCGTACAGGGTCGTCGA
>CAIRDL010000117.1 GCA_903877345.1 uncultured Oscillochloris sp.
GGAGAACGCCGTGCCGGATTCGGGGCAAACTGAGGGTCGGAAGGTTGACCACATCAAGATCGTCTTGGCTGAAGATGTCGCAGCCAAGGGCGTGGTCAGCGGGTTCGCGGCCTACCGACTGCCCCACACGGCCCTGCCAGAACTTAATCTGGCGGCGGTTGATACGCGTATGACCTTCCTCGGCAAGCTGATCAATGCCCCGTTGCTGATCAGTTCGATGACCGGCGGAGCCAGTGTTGCGGAGAAGATCAATCTGGCCTTGGCGGAGGCCGCCGAGCATTTGGGCCTGCCGATGGGCGTTGGTTCGCAGCGCGCCGCCGTGCTTGACCCGCGTCTCGCCTCAACCTACCAGGTACGCCGCGTGGCCCCAAACATTCCCCTGCTCGCCAACCTCGGTGCCGTGCAACTCAACTATAGTTTTGGCGTCGAACACTGCCGCCGCGCCGTCGCGATGATCGAGGCCGACGCGCTGATTTTGCACCTCAATCCGCTGCAGGAGGCGGTGCAGCCTGAGGGCGACACCAACTTTGCCGGCTTGCT
The DNA here is from genome assembly GCA_903877345.1 of uncultured Oscillochloris sp. GTDB lineage: Bacteria > Chloroflexota > Chloroflexia > Chloroflexales > Chloroflexaceae > CAIWXH01. The sequence goes on from CAIRDL010000117.1 coordinate 541, forward strand.
TTCGCAGATTGAGGCCGTCTGTCGCGCCCTTGAGGTGCCGGTGGTGGTGAAGGAGGTCGGCAACGGCATCGGGGCCGCTGACGCCCGGCGGCTCTACGACTGCGGCGTGCAGGTGATTGATGTGGCGGGCGCGGGTGGCACCAGTTGGAGTGAGGTTGAGCGTTTTCGGCAGCACGACAGCCAGGGCCGCCGCGTGGCGGGAGCTTTCGCCGATTGGGGCGTGCCAACCACCGAATGCATCCGCAGTGTGCGCGCCGCCCTGCCCACCGTGACGCTCATCGGCTCTGGTGGGGTGCGTAGTGGTGTTGATGTGGCGAAGGCCATCGCCCTCGGTGCCGACCTCGCCGGTACGGCCAAGCCGGCCCTGGTCAGCGCAATTGACGAACGCGGTGCCGAAGCGGTGATTGAGGGACTCGGCGCTTTTATGAAGGAGTTGCGCGTGGCGATGTTCTGTAGCGGCTGCGCGAATCTGAGTGCGCTGCGGGCGCTTCAACTCGCCGGGTAGCAACCCCGGATGCATGTCACCCAACTGAGCCTGCGCGACTTTCGCAACTACCAGCGCCTCGACCTACAACTCACACCTGAACTCACACTACTCTACGGGCCGAATGCCGCCGGGAAGACCACCATCCTCGAGGCGCTCTTCTTTCTCGCCACTACCCGCTCGCCTCGCGTGAGCGCCGACCGCGAGTTGGTGCGCTGGGATGCGGTGGGCGAGGCGGGTGTGCCGCCCTTCGCCCGCGTCGCCGCCGAGGTGCGCCGCCTGACGGGCAAGGTGCGCCTTGAGGTGTTGGTGCAACGCCGCACCGACGATGACGGCCAACTCACCGCCCTTTCAAGCAAACTGGTACGCATTGATAAACGTCCGGCCCGTGCCCTCGATTTAGTGGGTCAACTGCGCGTCGTACTCTTCACCCCGGCAGATCTGATTTTAGTTGATGGGCCGCCTCTTGAGCGTCGCCGCTACCTCGACATCACCCTTTCCCAACTTGATCCCCACTACGTCCGCACCCTAGCGCAGTACCAAAAAGTCGCCCAACAGCGCAACAGTCTGTTGCGGGGTTGGCGCGAACGGCGGCGACCGTTGCGGGGGGTTGACGACGAACTGGCTTTCTGGGATCAGGAGTTGAGCGCGGCGGGCGGCTACCTGTTGGCTGAACGTCTGCGGGCCGTGACCGAACTCAACGCGCTGGTCGGGCCGCTTTACCAAGCGATTAGCGGCGGCGACACGCCGTTGACGATTGACTATTTGCCGAGCCACGATCTGTTGGGGGTGGGGGATGCGGGGGGGTTGGCGACGGGACTGGGCCAAGCGTTGCGGGCGCAGCGCCGCGACGAGCTGGCGCGCGGTCAGACGTTGGCGGGGCCGCACCGCGACGATTTAGCCTTTACCGTGGGGACGATCAACCTGGGGCGTTATGGTTCACGCGGGCAACAGCGGAGTGTGGCCCTGGCGCTGAAACTCGGCGAAGCGGCCTTTATGCGGCAGCGGGCGGGCGATGCGCCGGTGTTGCTGCTCGACGATGTGTTGAGCGAGCTAGACGCGCAGCGCCGCATCCACCTGCTCGAAGCGATCCAGCGCCCAGGGCAGCAAACGCTCCTCTCGGCGACGGATCTGTCCGCCTTCGGGACGAACTTTCTGACGGCGATTACGCGCCTGCGGGTTGAAGATGGGCGGGTTTACCCGGCGTGATTGGGGAATGTTATAATGGGCCGCACCGTCACGCAGAAAGGATCGCCCCCCGATGCCCGTCTCTACGCGCACCTCGCATCGTCGCCAGTCCACTCGCCGTTTGCAACCACGCCGCCCAAGCCTCCACACGACGCGCCACCTCGAACCGCCCGACTACTCCCGCGATTACGCCGATGTACGGCGCGACCTGACGCTCATCGCCATCATCAGTAGCCTGCTTTTCATCGGGGTTGTTGGCCTCTCCTTCGTCATTTAGCCCAACTTCGTGGCTACTTTTACCGTTTGGCGATCTCACGCGCACGCGGCGCTTCCCTACGGTGCCGTAGGCAACGTGAGCCAGAGCGTCGTACCGCGACCGAGGACACTTTCGGCCCCGATTTGGCCGCCCATTGCATGGACAAGGCCGTGGGCAATGGCAAGGCCCAACCCTGCGTTCCCCGAAGCGCCCCGCGCCTGATCCGCCCGATAGAAGTGCTCGAAGATGTGGGGCAGATGCTCGGGGGCGATGCCGACGCCGCTATCGCGCACCTCAATGCGGGTCAGGGCGTTGGGATGGGCGGGCGGGCGAGCGATGACCGTCACGCTACCGCCCGTTGGCGTGTGACGCAAGGCATTGTCAAGCAGAATAAGCAGAATCTGGCGCAGACGGATCGGGTCGGCGAACACCTGCGTGGGCGGTGCCTCAACCTGAAGCGTCAGGCCACGCTCAGTGGCGAGGCGGCCAACTTGGCGCCCAACCTCGCCAATCACTTCCGCCAACGCCACAGTCGTTCGCTCAAGGGAAAGATGACCCGCGTCAAGGCGCGTCAGAGTCAGCAAATCGTCAACCAAGTGGCTCATGTGATCGGTCTCGCGCAGCACATCGCCCAAGAGTTCGCGTTGTTCGCTTTCGGCAGCAGGCGTGAGGCGTAAGGCCACCTCGGCACTGGCCCGCATCAGCGTGAGCGGGGTGCGGAGTTCGTGGCTGGCCCCCGCCACAAAGTTTTGCTGCCGATCCCAGGCGGCGTGAGCGGGCCGCACCGCTCGCCCAGCCAGCCACCAACTGAGACCGCCAATCATCGCGGTGCCAATGGCGCTCAGGGCGAGAATGCCGGTGAGCATCTGGCTCAGAATAAACTCTTGGTCGCCAAGCACACGGCCAAGTTGGAGCGCCACAGGGCCGTCGCTGCGGGTCAGTTTATAGGTTAAAAGACGAATGTGCTGACCGGCGCTATCGGTGACGGTGCGAAGATCCGCGCCGCCTGCCAGCGCTTGGGCAAGCGCATCGGCGTCCGGGGGAATGGGTGGCGTGGCAGCGTTGGGGTCGAAGAGCAGCTTCCCGTTGGTGTCGAGAGGCATCACAAAGATAGAGGATAATTCCGCATTAAAAGCTAGGTCAGCCTGGACGCCGCTACTCTGGCTTGGCGTGCTCTGGTGTTCGCTGTCCCCTTCATCGCTGTGTTCCTCATCATCGCTATGTTCCCCTTCCCTATTGCTACGCACCGGCGTAGGCAGTGGCAGGGGGTCGGCGAACCCACGGGCAATAGACCAATCTTGGTCGGCGGTGGCAAGCGTGGGCGGCAAAGGGGCGGCCAGCAACGCGAATTCGTGAACCATCTTGTGTTGGAGCGCCAAGTCGGTGCTTTGGCGGAAGTAACGGTCGAGCAACAGGTACACGCCGCCCCCCACGAGCGTCACCAGTGCCAGCGCCGCCGCACTGTAGATCAGGGTCAA
>CAIRDL010000118.1 GCA_903877345.1 uncultured Oscillochloris sp.
AGCTTCGGCCAGAGCTATGGCACCTATTTGCCTGATTTCCGTGTCGAAAGCCGTGCGGTGTTTGTTGTTGATGCCGCAGGCGTAATTCGCTACGCTGAGTATGTGCCGACCGCTGGCCAAGAGCCGGACTACGCCGCAGCACTCGCGGCGCTCGAGGCGGCGCTGGCGTAAGCCAAGGGGCGGGCCGAGCGCATTAGGACGCTCTGCGTAAGCGAACATAGCGAGGTACCCACGAACCTAAAGCCAAGGTTTGTGGGTATTTTGCTATTTGTGCCTGCTGATCTCGCACTGCAAGCGGAAACCTCACGCGCACGTACGCCCGGCTATAATGGTTGGTGCGTGAGAGCTTGACAGCGGAGCGCGATGCCCCCTCTGGATCAAACCGAGACCCCCTTGGCCCCAAACGCTGTTGCGACGCGGTTGGCCCGCTATTTGGGGGCTGAACTGACTGCGGCGGTCGTTGCCGAACGCCCCCGCGACCAAGATTTGGACCTTGCCGCTACGCTGCTGACGGACATGCGCGCCGCCCTTGCGACGTACCTCCCGCGCCGCTTGGTGGCGCACCAATTGGCCGCTACGGATGCTGCGCCTTGGCTGGAATGGGTCGCGGGCGCATTACTCTACGCTGATGTGAGTGGTTCGACCGCGCTTGCCGAACACCTGACCGCCTTGGGCCGCGAGGGCACCGAGGTGGTGACGGCGACGCTTACCAGTTACTTCGGCCCGGTGATTCGTCTGATTGAGCAGGCCGGTGGCGACCTGTTGACCTTTGGCGGTGATGCGTTGCTGGTGCTTTTCGCTGGTGCTGACCCGGCCCGCGCCGCGACTACCACAGCTCTCGCGCTGCTCCGTGACTTGGCCGACTTTGGGTGTGAAGTGCCCGGCCTCAGTCGTTTCCCTCTGACGATGCACATTGGTGTGGAGGCCGGGCCAGTCGCGCTGGTGAGTGCCGGCCATCCCCAGGCGCTGCGCTACAGCGCGATGGGCTACGCCGTCCACGCCGTGGCTCGCGCCGAGAGCTATGGCGGCAAAGGCGAGTTGGTGCTTGGGCCACGCGCTTGGGCGGCACTGGCCGCTGAGGTGAGCGGAAGTTCCGTGGTGGCTGCCCCTGACTTTCGGCGTGTGTGGGCCTTGCGTGGAACCGCACCGCCCGCGCCACCCCTGACGCATGCCTCGCCATTTCAAATAAATTCGCTTCCGACCCTCGATCTGCTTGCCCAGCAACTTGACCGCCTCAGCCCCTACTTGCCCGCCGATCTGCTGGCACGCATTGTGGCTGACCCCAACCAGCCCCGCGTCGAAGCCGATTTGCGCCCTGTGACGGTGCTTTTTGCCCAAATTGTGGGCCTTGACCCCGTGCTTGAGGCGCATCCACCGGCTGAGGCAGCGGCCACGATTGATGCGCTGTTCCGCCCGTTGTACGCCGCCGTGGCCCAGTTCGGCGGTTTTGTCAATAAGCTCGATTTGGCCGAAGAGGGCGAGAAGCTGATGGCTGTCTTCGGTGCGCCCGTGGCCCACGAGGATCACGCCGAACGCGCTGCCCGCGCCGCCCTGCTGATGCTTGCCGCGCTACAAGCGCCACATGGCAACTTGCAACTCCGTATTGGCCTGAATAGCGGCAATGTCTTTGCGGGCAACGTGGGCACGGTTGCGCGCAAAGAGTACACGGTGATGGGCGATGCGGTGAATGTGGCCGCCCGAATTATGACGGCTGCCGCTTGGGGCGAGATTCGTTGCGCGACGGCGACCGCGCAGCTCGTGAGCCACGCCTTGACGTGTGATGACCGCCGAAGTGTGGTGGTGAAGGGCAAACGCGAGCCGCTTGAACTCCTGCGCTTGACGGGCGAGCGTGAAGGTGAGGCGACCACTTCCGCGCCAACCGCGCCCCTGATCGGGCGGGCGGACGAACTGGCTTGGCTGCGCGACCAACTGAATGGCAGCGCTGCGGGCCACGGACGGGCCGTTCGCGTGATCGGCGAGGCCGGTCTCGGCAAGTCGCGCCTCGCCGCCGCCCTGCTCGCCGAGGCCAACGCCGCCGGTGCCCGCGTGGTTGCCGTGCGCTGTTTAGCCTATAACCGTGCGACGCCTTACGTCCCTTGGGGTGCTATGTTGCGCGACCTCTGTGGGATTGGGGCGAGCGATGATCAGCCTGCCCGCGCCCGCAAACTGGCTGCCGCCCTCACTGCTGCCGGTGAATCTGCCGCTGACTGGCTCGCGCTTTTGGCCGATTTGGCTCAACTTGACGCCGAACCCAACCTCATCGTGCGGGCGCTTGACCCAAGCCAGCGCCAGAACCGCCGCTTTGAACTGATGCTCGCGCTCCTCCGCGCTGCGACTTGGCATGGGCCAGCGCCGGTTGACCCGAACCACGCGCAACAGCGAACGCTCGTCTTATTGTGCGACAACCTCCACTGGGCCGATCAGGTTTCGCTTGATCTGTGGCAGTACGTGGCGGGGCATTGCGGAACCGACCCGCTGCTGCTGCTTGGGTTGCACCGTGGCCCGTTGGAGTGGGGCAGCGGCCCCCAAGGCGACGAAGCGGCACTGTTGCCGTTGGAGCCACTCACCCCTGAAGCGAGTGCGCGCCTCGTCAGCGTCCTGGCTGGCCCAACCGCGCTAAGCACCGAACTGCAAGCGCGCCTCGTGACGCGGGCGGCGGGCAACCCGCTTTTTCTCGAAGAATTGCTGCGAGCGGTGCAACAGGCTCCCGCTGCCCTTGATGCGCTGCCCGACAGCCTGAGCGGGCTGCTCCTCGCCCGCATAGATCAACTCGACGAACCCTCGCGGGCGCTCCTGCGGGTGGCGGCAGTGGTGGGGCAGCGCTTCCCCGTCAGGATTGTCCAGGCCATTCAGGGCAGCGACTGTGCCACGTTGGTGCGCCGCCTAGTGCGGCTTGACGCGGCAGAACTGACGGTCACCGAACGCGAACACCCCGAACGGGTGCATCTGTTTCGCCACGCCATGCTTCAGGAAGTCGCCTACCAGAGCTTGCTTTACGCCCGACGGCGCGCCCTGCACCGGCAGATTGCCGAGTATTTGGAGACGCAGCACGCCGACGAACTCACCCAAACGAAAACCCAGTACGCGGCGGCGTTGGCCCAAAATGGGCGCAACGACACGCGCCCCAGTCGTGCGACCCATACGGGTGGCAGCACGACCTACCTGCTCGCCCATCACTACCGGCTGAGCGACTGCCCCGAACGGGCCGTGCCTTATCTGCTGCTCGCCGGACATAGCGCCCGTGACGATTACGCCAATGACCAAGCGCTTCAGCACTACCGTTGGGCGCTTGAAACGCTAGGCGATCAACCGACTGACCCACGGGTGTGGGAAGCCCGCGAAGCGCTCGGTGCGGTTCTCTGCATGCTCGGGCGCTACGAAGAGGCGCAGGCCGAATACGCGCTGCTGCTGCAAACCGACCGCGCCGTGCTGCCCGTTGCCGTCGTGGCCGAGGTGCTCCGTAGCTGGGGCAATGCGCTTGAAAAGCAGAGCTGCTACAGCGAAGCCCTGAGCAAATTGCGTGAAGCTGAGGCGCTCGGTTTGGCGCATTTGGATGCGCTACCGCCGCTGTTGTTGGCTGCCATTTATGCAGATATAGGCCAAGTGCTGCGCC
>CAIRDL010000119.1 GCA_903877345.1 uncultured Oscillochloris sp.
CCTGGTTGTACCCAACACACCGGGCGTAGCCGCCATCACCCCCGACGCCCTCACCGTCGTGATCAGCGAATAAGCGCCCAACATCGTGTAAATGTGGGCATCGTCGGCGGGTTCGTGGCGACGCAACACGTTGCGTCGCTACCGTGTACGACGACTTGGCACGTCTGCTAAGTCACTTGGCACGTCTTGCCAAGTGACCTTGCCGGTCTGCCAAGTGACCTTGCCGGTCTGCCAAGTGACCTTGCCGGTCTGCTAAGTGACCTTGCCGGTCTGCTAAGTCACTTGGCACGTCTTGCCAAGTGACCTTGCACGCCTGCTAAGTGACCTTGCACGCCTGCTAAGTGACCTTGCAACTCTGTTAGATGACCGCTACCGCAGCCAAAGCAACTCTCCCGGCCCGCTGAAAGAGCCTTCGCTGCGCTCAGGGTGACAGACATGACAGCGTTAGTTTTGCGGTAGTGCTACATTTACAGTTCTATAGACTTTCAGCTAAAGAATCTGGGAGGGAGGGCGTCCCGCCCTTCACACGTTCACGAGAGCGAGACGCTCTCGCTCCTCTGGCGCGTACGTACCGCTTGCCGCTGCACGGCTCGATGACCTTGAGGCCGAACCTCCCAGAATCATTAGCTGAAGATCTATAGCTCATGCAAAGCGTTCTGATACACTCGACCTAAAACATGAACCCTGGCCCCTGAAACCTTGTCTAAGGCGGTGCGAAGGTGGATTTCGACATTCGGACAGCAATCCTGGGCTTAGCGCTTGGCAATCTTGTCTTTGGCCTAATGCTGCAATTATTCCAGTTCGGCCCGGAGCGTCCACAGCGCATTCCCTTTTTAGCCACCGGCAAACTACTCCAAGGCGTCGGGTGGCTGTTGCTCTATGAGCGGGGCATACTTCCCGATTGGTTGAGTTTCACCGTCGGCAATAGCATCCTGCTCATCGGGACCGTCTATGACACATGGGCCATGTACCACATCTCACAGCGAACGGTAAGCCGCGCCCGGCAAGTGGTTAGTACGGTAAGCATCATTGTGCTCTGTAGCCTTGCCACGCCGCTCTCGGCTGCGGGCCGAATTGTCGTAACGTCTTTCACCGTCATGATCTTGTTTGCCGTTGGCGGATACATCATGCTGCGCTACTCCAACGGCCATTCGTTGTTGCGTCGTCACGTCGGCTGGAGCATGTGGCTGATGGCTGCGGTGACTAGTGTGCGCGGCACGTGGGCCGCCTTGGCCCCAGAGCACTTCACCTTGTTCGCCGTAAACACAATCCAGTTGATCACGTTCGCAGCCCTCTATTACATAACATTGACCAATGGCTTCGGCATGTTGCTGTTAGCAAAACAAAACGCTGACCGTGAACTGCGCGAGAGCGAGGTGCGCTTTCGGCTCGCGTTTGAGAACGCCAATATCGGCATGTGCCTAGTGAATACCCAGGGGGGATTTTTGCGGGTCAACCGCAAGATGAGCGCGATGTTTGGCTACAGTCAGGCAGAGCTTGAACGTATGAACGTCAATGACATCACCCAGCCTGCGTATGCGGAGGTTAGCCCCAGGTTTATCCAACAGGCCACAACAAACAGCACTATTGACCATGCCGAATTTGAGAAAGAATACATCCACAAGCAAGGCCAATCTATTTGGGGGCAGGTCTCCAGTTCGTTAGTGCGCAGTAGTGAAGGCGAACCGCAGTACTTTATTTCGCATGTGGTAGACATTACTGACCGTAAGCAGTCTGAGGAAGCGCTGCGCGCCAGTGAGGCGCGTTTCCGCAGTTACTTTGAACTGCCGCTGATTGGCATCGCCATCACCTCGCCGGAGAAAGGTTGGCTAGATGCCAACGCAAAACTATGCGCCATGCTGGGCTACACCAAAGCCGAATTGATGGCGCTGACGTGGGCGGAACTTACGCATCCCGAAGACTTGGCCGTTGATCTGGCGCAGTTCAACCGTGTCATGGCGGGCGAGATCGAGGGCTACGATTTGGAGAAACGCTTTATGTGCAAAGATGGTCGCACGATCTTCACGCACCTCGCCGTTCAATGCGTGCGCCACCCCGACCAATCCGTACACTATGTCGTGGCGCTGTTGGAAGATATTACCGAACGCAAACAGACCGAAGCGGCGCTCCAGGCAAGCGAAGCTCGGTATCAAGACTTGTACGAGAATGCGCCCGACATGTATCTCTCCGTAGAACCAGAGACCGGGCGCATCCTGCAATGCAACCAGACTGTCGAGCGCTTAACGGGCTTTGCCAAGCATGATCTGCTTGGCCGACAGGTCTTTGAGTTGTATCACCCTGCTTGTTTGGAGACCGCCAAGCAGATCATGAACCAGTTTATGCAAACCGGCAACGTGCATGATGCAGAACTCCAGATTCGTTGTCAGGATGGCAGCCAGATCTCCGTCAGCCTGAATGTGTCCGCCGTGCGGGACGCGACCGGGAAGATTGTGCAGAGCCGTTCGAGTTGGCGTGACATCACCGAGCGCAAACGGCTCGAAGCCCAGTTGCAGCAACTCGCCGCTACCGACGGATTGACCGGCGTCGTCAATCGGCGGCGGTTCATGGATCTGGCGGCTGACGAAATCAAACGCGCTACCCGGCTTAGCCATCCACTCGCGCTAGCGCTGTTGGATCTCGACCACTTCAAACAGATCAACGACACCTATGGGCATGCCACTGGTGATCAGGCTTTGATTGCCCTGACCAGCATCTGCCAGGGCAGTATCCGCGAAATTGATGTGCTGGCACGCTTTGGCGGCGATGAGTTTGTGCTGCTCTTCCCCGAAACGACGTCGGCTGAAGCGCACGCGGTCATGGAGCGGGTTCGCCTAGCGCTGATCGCGCAACCAGTTGACGTGCACGGCAAACTGGTTGCATTGAGCATCAGCGTGGGCATCGCGGGCTTGGCGAGCGCGGCCAAGTCGCTAGATACGCTCATCGAATGTGCCGATCAAGCCTTGTACCAAGCGAAAGCGGCGGGGCGCAATCGGGTGGTGAGCGAACCCACAGCGAGTACGCCCCGCACGACGTTGGCGGAAGCCTAAGGCAAGGTTTTAGGGGCTGGGTTTCAGGTTTCAGGTCGAGCGCAGCAGAACGCGTTGCGTAGACCAAAACCGTAATGTAGACACGAACCTTGTCTTAAGGCATATTTCAAATCAGCTTGAC
>CAIRDL010000120.1 GCA_903877345.1 uncultured Oscillochloris sp.
ACTGTAGCAATCCTACACAGGTTGTGAAGGTTATCCGGCGGCTGAAGCTACGGTAGTGCCTTTTTTCTTAATCTTGATCCTTCTGCTTGACAATTAGCCCTCCATGTGGTAGTTTCGCCCCGCGCATAGGTATCGTACGCAAAGCTAGGAGTTCTCAGCGTGGCTGACAATCAACCGGGTCCGCAGCTTGCCCTGAGCGACAATGCCGCTAGGCAGCTCGCCAACACGACCAAAACCGCCCCTCTGCTCGCCACCATTACCCCGCGCTGGCTGGTTCATCTGCTCCAGTGGCTGCCCGTCGAGGCTGGTGTTTACCGCCGCAACAAAGTTAAGAACCCTGGTAAAGTTGAAGTTGCATGCGGGAAGCAGGACGAGTCCGAACTGCCACAGACCTTCGTAGACTACGAGGAGAAGCCCCGCGAGTATGTGCTCAATACGGTTTCGACCGTGCTGGACGTGCATACACGCATCTCGGACTTGTACAACAGCCCACACGACCAGATCAAAGAGCAACTGCGTCTGACCATCGAGACGATTAAGGAGCAGCAGGAAGGCGAGTTGCTCAATAATAAGGATTACGGCCTGTTGGCGAATGTCGAGGCGAGCCAGCGCCTGACGCCGCGCACTGGCGCGCCCCAGCCCGATGATCTCGATGATCTGATCACCAAGGTCTGGAAAGAGCCCGCCTTTTTCTTGACGCATCCGCTTGCCATTGCCGCCTTTGGCCGCGAATGCACGCGCCGGGGCGTGCCGCCACCCACCGTCAGCCTCTTCGGCGCGCAGTTTCTGACCTGGCGTGGCCTGCCGCTCATTCCTTCCGACAAAGTGCCGGTCACGGACGGCAAGACCAGCATTCTGCTGCTCCGCGTGGGCGAAAAGCGCCAGGGTGTGGTTGGCCTCTATCAACCGGGGCTGGCGGGTGAGCAAGGGCCGGGGCTGTCGGTGCGCTTCATGGGCATCGGGCGCAACGCCATCGCCTCTTACCTCATCTCACTCTACTGCTCGCTGGCGGTGCTAACCGAGGATGCGCTGGCGGTGCTGGAAAATGTGGAGGTCACGAAGTACCATGACTACCGCGACACCTACCGGTGATGAGGTGCTGCAGGCGGTTGGGGTGCTTGCTGCAAACCTGCCCGATGAGGACATCTTGGCGCGTCTCGCCAATGAGTTCTTTCACATGCTGCCGGGTGAGGCGAGCGGGGTCTCGGTCGCCGATGCGCCGGTGACGCCTCCCTCCGCCCTGCCCACCGACCTCGCGCCGCCCCGGCTTGCCCCGGCAGCGGTGACGCCCACTGGCGTGCCGGATTACCTGGCGACCAGCGCCCCGGCAAGCGACGGGCGCGTGGGCGGTTTCGCCCTCGGCGTCCCTGAAGTCTATGCTGCCGCTTTGCCAAGCGTTGACGCGGCCCCGGTGCCGGTACCCACATCGCCCTACTACTTTATTGGCGAGGCGAGTGCCTATCAGCCGCCTGCGGGTACGCCAAGTGCCGACCGCGTGACGGCGCAGCCTTTTACCCTGCCAGGTGCGGGCGATTTTTCCACCCTGTTGGCAGGCATTGATCTGGGCTATGCCCGCGACCCGCAAGCAGCAGCCCCAACTGCCGCAGCGAGTCCCGATCCCCGGTTCTATTTTCTGGAGACGGGCGGGCCGACGGTGCTCCATAGCGCCCATCCGCCGTTCGATGTCCACGCCGTCCGACGTGATTTCCCCATTCTCGCTGAGCGTGTCCACGGGCGGCCTTTGGTCTGGTTCGATAACGCCGCCACGACCCAGAAACCCCAGGCGGTGATTGACCGTCTGGCTTGGTTCTACGCTCACGAAAACTCGAATATCCACCGCGCTGCCCACGAATTGGCAGCCCGCGCAACCGACGCCTACGAGGGTGCCCGCGCCAAAGTGGCTCGCTTCCTCGGAGCTGCTTCGGCCCAAGAGATTGTCTTTGTGCGCGGCGCGACCGAAGGCGTCAATCTGGTTGCCCAGACCTTCGGGCGGCAACATATCGGCGCGGGCGACGAAATCGTGGTCTCGTTGCTCGAACATCACGCCAACATCGTCCCTTGGCAGCAGATCGCGGCAGAAAAAGGGGCGCGGCTGCGGGTCATTCCCGTGGATGACAGCGGTCAACTGTTGCTCGATGAGTACAGTAAGCTGCTCAGCGACCGCACCAAGTTGGTGGCGATCACCCAAGTCTCCAACGCCCTTGGCACGGTGACGCCCGTCAGCGAGGTGGTGCAACTCGCCCACCGGGTCGGGGCGCGGGTGTTGGTGGACGGAGCGCAGGCCGTGTCGCACATGCGGGTGAATGTGCAGGCACTCGACGCCGATTTCTATGTCTTCTCAGGACACAAGGTGTTTGGGCCAACCGGCATCGGCGCGGTGTACGGCAAACAAGCGCTGCTCGACAGCCTGCCGCCCTGGCAAGGCGGTGGAAATATGATCGCCGATGTCACCTTCGAGCGCACGCTGTACCAACCGGCTCCGGCGCGCTTCGAGGCAGGTACCGGCAACATCGCCGACGCCGTGGGCCTCGGTGCGGCGCTGGACTATCTGGAGCGCATTGGTCTGGAGAATGTGGCGCGTTATGAGCACCATTTGTTGAGTTATGCCACCCTGGGCATACAGACAGTGCCGGGGCTGCGACTGATCGGCACCGCTCGTGAGAAGGCGAGTGTGCTTTCCTTTGTGCTGGCGGGCTACAGCACCGAGGAAGTGGGCCACGCGCTGAATGAGGAAGGCATCGCGGTGCGTTCCGGCCACCACTGTGCCCAACCGATCCTCCGTCGTTTCGGCCTTGAAGCGACGGTGCGGGCCTCACTGGCCTTCTACAACACCTGCGCCGAAGTGGATCACATGGTCGCCGTTTTGCGTACCCTCGTCCGGGGGCGGCGCTAGACAAAGGGGCCAGGGTTCAGGTCAGGGGCTAGGCCCAATACTTTTTAAATAAGCGCCGGGCCCTCACCCCCCCTTCTCCCTGGTTGGCTCCCCTCTCTCGCAGAGAAAAGGGCGGCGTCGGCTGCAAACGGTCAAGCTGGTTCAAGCCAGCTTGACCGTTTGGTGCGCGGAACAATGCCTTTCGGGCTACTGACAACGGATTCCGCATCAGAAAGCTATAGCAATCCTTTTGAGGTTGCGAAGGCGGCACATTGCACCAAACCGGCAGAGATGGCATACTTCCAGATGTAGCAACTACGCCGCCAGCCGATCTGGCGTATGCAGCACACCAGGACTGAAATGAGGTGCGGCGACGATCTCAGGCGTACCAAGGGAGCAGGGAAGAGCTATGCGAGTTCTTTTGGTTGATGATGAGACTGAAGTGCGGCGCTTCTTTGCACGGGTGCTAACCGAGCTTGGATCGTGGCTTGAGGTGCTTCAGGCGGCTGATGGCCGCGAGGCGCTCGAACTCTTTCTGCGCGACCCTGTTGATTTAGTACTGAGCGACCAGCGGATGCCGCACATGACCGGTCTTGAACTGTTGATGGCCCTGCGTTCGCATTCGCACGTCCCCTTTCTGCTCATCTCCGCCGATGACAGTATTGCGCGGGTGGCCTTTGCCCTGGGGGCCAACGAGTTTCTTACGAAGCCGATTAGCCTCGTGGCGTTGCGGAATGTGGTCAAGCATTACGCCCCGCCTGCGGAACAAGGCTAGCTTGCCGATGTGCGTTTGAGATTTGTGATTTGTCAGAGTGCGGCCCGGTCACGGATCACGAATCACGGATCAAAGGCAACCCTTTCTATGCCCATTCCTCACTATGACGGCTATATCTTCGACCTTGACGGCACGCTTTATCTGGGCGAGGTGGCCCTGCCCGGTGCGGTTGAGGTGCTCGCCAGTTTGCGGGCCGCCGGTCGTCGTGTGGTTTTTCTCTCGAATAACCCGACCAAGACTCGCGCCCAGTACGTGGTCAAGCTACAAGGACTAGGCTTCCAAGCCGATCTAGCCGAGGTAGTCAACTCCTCGTATGTCTTGGTGCAGTGGTTGCGCGAACACGCGCCAGGGGCGACGCTCTTTGTCTGCGGCGAGGCACCCCTGATCGGCGAACTGACGGCAGCGGGTTTTCCGCTCAGCGAACAGGCCGACGCGATTGCGGTGGTGGTGGCGTCGTTCGACCGCACCTTCACCTACCACAAGCTTCAGGTGGCCTTTGATGCCATCAGGGCCGGAGCTTGCCTCGTGGCGACCAACCCCGACCGCTTCTGTCCTGTCCCTGGTGGGGGCGAGCCGGACGCCGCTGCGATCATCGCCGCCATTGAAGCCTGTACGAACACCCGTTGCCTGGTGAATGTCGGCAAGCCCTCACCGCTCATGGCGCGCACAGTCAGCGCCCTGCTCCAGTTGCCGCCGGCGCGCTGTTTACTGGTGGGCGACCGCCTGCTGACCGATATTGCGATGGGCGCGGGGGCCGGGATGGACACGCTGCTGGTACTCACCGGGGATAGCACCCGCGCTGACCTACCCGACGCCCCCGCCCAACCCACCTACATCGCTGCAACGCTGCACGCTCTGCTCTAGTACGAAATGATCACCCGCGTGCCGACTGCCGCCCATTTATAAAGCCACTCGGCGTCGTCTACGCGCAAGTTGATGCAGCCGTGCGACATACGCACGCCAGTGCCGTGGGCGTTGTGCCAGTACGTGCCGTGCAGCGCCACGCCGCCAACGACATACTGTACCCAGGGAATGTTCGGCACCGTCCAGCACTCATCGCCGAGACAGCCCGCCATCGTCTGCTCGTCATACTTGCTGTAGATCGCATACTCACCGACAGGCGTGTTGAAGCCATCGCGCCCCGTCGCCACGGGTGCCCGGTACACGAGCAGATCACCCTCGTAGGCGCTGAGCCACTGTTCGCTCAGATTGACCTCAATGCGCCGCTCCCAAAGCGCCGGATCCCAGATGAAGGTGCCGAGCAGTTGCGGCAGTGGCGCAATGTTGATGCTGCGGAGTTGCGCTAACTGGCGACCCAGATCACTCAGTTGTACTTCGCCGAGGGTGTCAATGGGGAAGCCGCGCATAGCCGCTTGGCCCGCGAGGAAGGCGTTGGCCTGTTCGGGGAGATAGACCAACTTGGCCCGCTCGAAATACTGCACACTCCGCCCTTGCTCATCCACCGTTTCGCTGAGCGGGAAGCCAAACACCCGCAGCCCGCCCCGTTTCTCCCACGCACGGGCAAACGTACCGCTGAGCGTGTGACGGGTTTCGGGGAAGTAGCGGGCACCATTCTGCGGATCGTCAAGCCCGTCGGGCGTGCCCTGGATGGCGAGCATTTCACGCCCAATTAGGCCGAGTTGCACCTGTTGTTCGGTGGCAAGTTCGGGGTGAAATTCGAGGCGGGCGCGCTCAAAATACTGGACAATTCGCCCCTGCTCAACCAATTCCTCGGTGATCGGATAGCCAAAAGTGCCAACCTGCCCGTTGGCCCGCCAGAAGTTAAGAAAGCCGCTGCGATTGCTCACGTGGTGGCCGGTCTGTGGAAAATAGACCGTCTGCATCGTGGGGAGCTGCGCAGCATGAACCATCCCGGTCGGTTGGGCGAGGCGGGCGCGGAACTGAGCCTCGGAGGTCTGGGCAGCCTGCACGGCAGCACGGGCGGCGCTGCCACTCAGCGGTGCGACAAAGTCAGCCGTGGGGAGGCGCGCATCCGCCGCACGTGACCAACCAATCCCGGCGGCGAGCAGCAGCATGGTCAGCAGCAGAAGCGTGGCGAGCTTGATCCTGCGGGTGGACATAGCGATCCTTAACTATATGGCGGGTGAATCTAGTGTGCAGGATTCCCAACGGGGGTATGCCCCATTATAGCTAAGGCAGACGTTTCCGACTAGGGGGCTTGTCGCCAATGACGTGCGCAGATCGTCATCCAGGCACCTACTGTCACGGCGTCGCCTGGGTCGTATCCATATCCGCTGCTTCGGGCCAAGGCTCTTGGTTGCCCGCCGCATCGGTACCCCGGATGCGGAAGGCAAAGTGTTTGCCCTCATCTGGCCCCCACCAAGCGCTCGTCGTACTGACCCCAAGCTTCCAGTTCGTCCAGCCACCCTTGGGCAACTTACGCACTTGCAGGTCATACGTGGCGAGGCCGCTCATATTGTCGCTGCCGCCCCATGTGATCTGGTAGCCGTTGTCTTTGCGCCTAATGGCAACCACTTGGGCATCGGGCGCGACGGTGTCGGTACGCGGCACCCACGCCAGCGCATCAAAACGCACGACCCGACTATTATCATCGGTGAGGTCGCTCAGGGTGACGCTCGGCGGCCCGTTGGCCTCGCCACTAAAACGAAAGCTGCCGAGGGAAGCCCAGTCACCAGCGTGGGCTTGCTGATTCACCAAGACTTCGGTGGTTACGCCGTCGTGGGCGACCTTGTAGTGGGCCGAAGTCGTGGCGACGCCCCCGCATTCGGGGATGTAGGCCAACAGTTCGTAGAAGCCCGGCGCAGGCAGTTGCGGCTCCCAGGTGGCCGAGGCTGTGGCTTTGCTCGGGTTCGTGGTTGATTTCGTCCAGGCATGTTTCCCGCCCAACCCACAGCCCGCCTCACTCCAAGGTTCGCCCTGCCGCGTGTAGCCAACCGCACCGTCGTCCACGGCGATTGCGCCAGCTTCAATGGGAACGGGCTTGGCGGCTACGGCAGCGGGCGGCGCAGCGGGAATCGTTGTTGTGGGCGGAACAATCGTCACGGCGGCTCCCGGCCCGGGGTCCGTTCCGAGCCAAAGGAAGCTGACCTCAACCCAATCGTCGCGTTTCATCTGAAGATCATCCAAGAAGGTGCCATCGGCGATGTCAATACCATTGGGGCTATTGATGTGGCGGCCCCACTCGTCAAGCCCGCCGTTGTAGCCGTCAAGGTAAGCCGCCTCAGCCATCGGGCGACCAAGCGGCAAGTCGCGGTACCGCCGGTTCGGACTCCAATAATCATCCTGCGTATTCCACGGGCCGACATCCCACACCGGGACGACCACACTGCGCCCTTTGTAGGTCACGCGCACCTGAAACTTGGCGCTACCGTCAGGGGCAACCACCGAGCGTGAAGGCAAGGCGACGAAACGGTCGCGGGGCAAGACGAGATGGCCGTTGACGGTGATTTGGCCGACGAGACCCTCGCGGGTGGCGAAGATGCGGTAGGTTGGGGCAAGTGTGGACTGGGCCAAGGCAATGGGGACACCCCGCACCTGGGTTATGCTGGCAATGACAAGCACCAAGGCGATGTAGGGGCGTAGCTTGGCTGCGATCATAGGGGAGCAGGAGGTCAGCGGGCGCTCGTGTTAGGGTCGCTTGCCCACTAAACCCTCGTAGGCCAGGGGCGTGAGCGTGGTTGCTCACGCCCCGAGGCGCGTGCCGTTTGTGCGGCGTTGTTAGGGAAGTGGAAATGATCCGTGATGCGCGTGATCCGTGATCGGGCCGCACCTTGACCAATCGCGGATCACGGATCACCGATCACGCGTCAGATGGGACGTTTCAAACCTTCCGTTCCCCTTACGACCCGCCCGTCACCGTCAGGTTTTTGAGGGAGGGCAGGGCTGCAATCCAGACCGGGCCAGGGTTCAGGGCGATCTCAGTGCCGTCGCGGCCATAGAACTGGAGTTGGGCGAAGCCCGCCGCTTTGCGCCACGTAGCCGTGAGCATTTTGCCATCCATGAAGATCCGGGCCTGCCCTTCGCCCAGCACATCCTGCTCAATCCGGCGCTTAGGATCACCAGGGATGGGGCGCTCGGGTACTTCAAGCAGCACCACATTCTTAAAGCTCAACTGCTGCTTCGTGACGGCATCCAGATGCGGGCGCTTCTGGCGGAAGTAAAGGTAATTGTTGCTCGCCGGATCGTAGCGCCAGGCGACATAAGTCTCGGGGTAGAGGAAATAATAGTTGAAGCTCTGCGCGGCGGGCCGTTGGGCCACAGGCGCTTCCGTTTTGTAGAGGAAGCCAAGCTCACGCAAATCGGGCAGCGTGCCTTTCTGCGCAGTAGCAAAAGCAGCGAGGTTGGCACTGGAGGTGTAGAGATTGTGGGGCGCAAAGCGGCCCTTCGCCCGCCAAAAGTAGGCTGAAGCGTTATTCCGTAGCGCATCCATATTCAGAAGCTCAATCGCCGTTTGGGCCATGAGCAGCCCATCGGGCGACCCGCCAGCGTGGGCATAGACGGCACGGAACCCTTTAGCGTACTCGACGAAGTAGGCGCGGGTACTCCGCACAGGGCCAATCGCGGGCAATTCGGGGCTAATCCCAGGCACAAAAACCGCCATGTAGCGGGTGATGCCATACTCAGCCAGTACCTCAAAGACAATAGGCGCTTGATTGAGCCCCGTCTGTGGGTAGGCGTTGGGGTGATTATCAATCATCACCGCAAAAGGGCGGGCAGTGACGCCCCCACGGGGTACCGTAAGCGGGGCAGTGGTCGGTGTTGGGGGCGTGGTGCGTGTTTGCGGGTGGGCATTGGCGGTGACAACCCCGGCGAGGGTGGTTACGAGGAGGAGCAGCAGGGCACTGGCGCGATGCAGGTGTTGGGCCATACGAGAGTTCCGTTCCTTCCGCGTGCGTGGCGGGTGCAACCCATAGCAGCGCCCATCATAGCATAGATTTGAGTGCGCCGAAGTATGGTTCGTAATGACCCCGCAAACTGGCTGTCATCATTTCGTTACCTACGCTGTGCGGTCATGCACCTTTTGGCTCGGTTAGGTCAGGGCAAGGGCAATCACCTGCCCGTAATTCCCACCGCAGCGCGCAAAAGGAGGTCCGCCTATTGGTCAAACCTGTGTCCACTGGAAGCTTTTTTGATCTAAAGCGAGGGAGTTAGGATATGCACAGCGAACGACAACGCATCTATTCGCGGGCACTGTTGGGGGTGTTTGCCGGGGGACTGGCGCTCGTGTTGAGCCTCTGGTCTTGGCGTACCTTTGCGGCGGCGAGCCTGTCGGCATCGCCCGCCAACCCGCGCCAGAACGACACGGTCAGCTTGGTCGGCACCGGCTTCGCCTCTGGCGAGACCGTCTCGGTCTGGATTACCTATCCCGACTTTACCGTATTTGGCGTGGCCGAGGTGGTGACCGGCAATGACGGCAGCTTCAGCTATCCGTACCTGCCCGATTTCTTGGGGGCTACCTACACCCCAACTGGCAAGTACACCTATACCGCCTTCGGCCAGAGCAGTGGCCGCGAAGTCTACGCGACGATCAACGTTGACATCGGCAGGGCAGCAGGCCCCTCGCCGAACGTGCAACTGACGGCTGAGCCACGCCGCGACACGCAGGGCAGCACCTATTTCTTCAGCGGTCGTGGCTACAGCACCAACGAAGAGGTGGCGATCTGGTTGCGCTACCCCGATAACCACGTCGAGGATCTGGGGCGCATCCAGTCTAGTGCCGTTGGCGTGATCGGCTACGAACTCTATGTCGGCGGCGTGCCCGTCGGCCATTACGCCTTTACCGCCCAGGGCCTCCGCACCGGCACCAATGGCATCGTCGAGTTTGATGTGCGGATTGATGATCTGACCCAGGCCAGCGGCACGGCCTACCTCCAAGTTACCGCCAGCCCCGACAACCAACGCAGCTACGCGACCTTCAAAGGCACCAGCTACAAGCCCGGTGAACTAGTCACGATCTGGGCCACCCTGCCCGACTATTCGACCCTCTGGGTTGGCGACATCACGGCTGACAAAAATGGCATGTTCAGTGCCGTGCTGTATCTGAGCGAACAAGAGCCCGTGGGCAAGCGGACGTACACGGCCTACGGCAACACCAGTGGTCGGCGGGCCATTGCTGACTACACGCTGACCCCTGGCGGTGGCCCTGGCGCTCTCGAATACGTTGATCCAATCCCGACGGGGCGCTGCGAGGGCAGTGGCTGCTTCTAAGGGTGCATAAAGTTTACGGAAATAGCACTGACCCACGATTGACCCCCTCGCCTATGCTGTGTGGCACAAGCGAGGGGGTCTTTTGCGGGCACCGGCGGGGAATGGGTACGACTGGTTTGAAACGTTCCCTATGTCCACGCCAGCACGAGCACGTTCAGTGCGCCGAAGCCCAACCGCCCACCCTGAAAGACGATGTCGTGCAGTTCGTCGTAGAGGCGGCGCGGCAACGGTTCGCTGTGGGCTGCGGTGTTGCGGATTTGGGTGATGCGGGTAAGCGTGTGGTCAATCAGGGCGTCGAAGCTGATGACGCGCTCCGGGTCGTTCGGATTGGGCCGGTTGTTCCAGTGCGCGGCGACGTAGGTGTTGATGCGCGTCCAGTTCCCAGTAGTGTCATCCGTGCGCTTCAGGTAGGGGAGCCTGCCCAGAGTCTGCTTTTTGGGGTTGGTTACCTCGCCTTCCAGACCAGGACAGGCGAAGATGCGCCGCTTGATCACGATTTCAATAACGCTTGACAGGTGGATCGCCGGCGCGGAGTAGTCGGTCGCACGTACCTTGAAGAGTTGGTCGGTGAGAAAGATTGCCAGCGCCAGCGATTCCTGCTCCGTTGCGCTGAGTAGATCGAAGGTCGTACGCATCCCCAGCCCACGAACGCGCTCGTGGTAGAACGCCAGATCTACGTGCGCCAGATCGGCGAAGCGCCGGGTCAGGTGCTGCACCCGTTCGGCGATAGCGCTCACCCGTTCCTCGCTCGGATCGTCTGCGGTGCCTTCGCCCAGGATGTGCTCCAGTTCCCGCAGCAGGCTCTCAATGTCACGCGGCGGACGAATGGGCGTGCGCGCCTCAGCCTGCCCGACAATGTGGCAGAGCCGTTCGTCCTGGCAGCAATGCATGGCGCGGCTCACCAAATCTACCCGCCACGGGCCAAGGTGAGGCTTCGGACAGACCAGGAGGTCGTCAGGACGCCCGTGAAGCGGCGTCCCCCAACGGTCGCTCAGCGCGCCCTGTTCGGTGACACTCACGCTATCAAGGAAGACCCCCTGACATACCGGCACGACCGGCTCGCGCAGGTCGGCGTGGGCGTGATCGAGCAACTGCACCAGGGCGCGCTGGATCTCCGCGCTGGGCAGATCGGGGCCGAGGGCGATCACGTCAACGCGCAGCCGTGGGTCGAGGCTCGGTGCGGCCGCACGCGCTGGTTGGAGGCGTTGTACCAGCGCGGGTACACCATCAGGGAGCGCCGCGTCGTCGCTCTCATCAGCCCGCAGAAACGCGAACAGCAAGCTGCCCCGTGTCTCTCCGGTTAAGGCTAGGTCGGCCAGCATGCGCTTGACCGGCCCGCTTGGCGCGTGGTTCCGGTCGCGCTCACGATAGTATTTGGCATCCCAAATCACGCCGGGTTCGCGCCAGATCATCTGGTTGCTTGCATACACCTCGGTCATGGGTGGATCGCAGCGGCGCAGGTGGTAGTCTGGCCGTACCCCTGGCACCCGTGCATCCGCTGGCTCCGAACGCCAGACCGTGGGCTGTTCACGAATGCCTTGGTCATGACGGAGTTCGTAGTGGCGCATGGTGTCGCCCTCGCCCCAACGAAAGCGCAGCACCGCAGGCAGGTGGGTTCCCGTGTCGAGCAACCCGCGTCGGATGAGCAGATCCGCCACCTCGAAGAGGATCCAGAGTTGGTAGAGGCGATTATCCCGCCGTGGGTCGGCACCGAGCAGATCGGCGGGAGCGTCGGCAGGACGCCGCCGCAGCAGGTCGAGCGCACGGTAGCGCCGCCGCCAAGCCAGCAGATCGTCGTAGGCGCTACTGCCGCCAGGTTGACCGCCAGCGGCGACGCGGGCCTCCAGTGCTTCGACTCCGCCATGCGCGCCGTCGAGATACGCCTGGGCTGCGGTGCGGATGCCCGCAAATTGGGGGAAGGCCAACGCTCGTTCGCACCGCTCAACAATCACGGTGAGCGGGTGGCGCAGGCTTTCGGCTCCCAGCGCCACCGTGTCGCTCAGCAGGAGCCGCCGCACCGCGCTGCCATATTCCAACAGCGTTGCGACCGTCAGCAGGTTCGTAGGCGTGGCAAAGGTGCGGAGCCGTTGGCGGGCATGGACGGTCAGGGGCGGCTCGCCGGGACGCTCGTGCCAACTCGCCTCCAGGGTACGCTCCCAATCTATGCGGCCACGCCCCGGTGGCTCTTCGACCACCAAGTGATGCGGCGAGACAAAGCTGAGCCGCCGCACGATGCGCGGCAGGATTTCCTCGAAGAGCGCGGTGCGAAGAAAGAAGAGCACGGCAAGATCGCGGTACACCTGGAGCGCCGCCGTGGTTTCCTCGCGCATGAAGTTCTGGTGGTCGGTGAAAAATTTGCGGTATTCCTCCTCGCTGAAGCGCAGCAGCAAGGCGACCATGCGGGCCTGCATCTGACCGTAGGCCCGCTGCTCAGTTGGGGTAGGTTGGGCGGCCATTCTACAGCCCTTGCTCGCTCACAAAGGCGCTCAGCCGCCGCGCAAACAGCCCATCCGGCGTGATGCCGAGCGGCGCAGGCGGGCCAAAGATCGCCCGCACCTGTAGCTCCGTCAGCGCCTCGGGGCGATGGGGGTCTACGCTGGATTCGATCAGGCGCAACTGGAGCAGGTGGGCGCTCTGGCGTGGCCCCGAGAGACTGCTGAGGATGGTGCTGATGCTGTCGCGGAGCGCCGCGCTATCTTCGGGGTGAGCAATCAGGGCGAGGAGCACGCGCAGTTCGTCACGGGCAAGCACTTGGAGTTGATCCGCCAAGGTGTCGGCAAGGGCGGCATCGAGGGCGCGTTCCCACGCCATGCCGACCGCTCGACCAGCAAGGAAGTCGCGGTAGCCCGCCTCCGCCTGGGCGGTGCCAAGCTGTCGGTAGATCCGCACCGCCGCGAAGACGCGCCAGAACTGGTCGCTGGCCGTGCGCGCCGCCGGATCAGCGTCAGCGCCGATGGCGTAGCGTACCAGGGTGTCATGCTCGGCAGGGTCGGCCCGGCGCACACTGAGCGTCTGTGCCCAGGTGGCGTAGCCGAGGTCAATATCGGCGCTAAACCCCGTCAGGCCATGCTCCGCCAAGCGACTGAGCGCACCAAACAGCGCGAGCGCCTGTTCCTCAGCGGCGCGCTCACGACCGGGCGGCAGCACATCAATGAAGGTGAAACGGCGCTTCAGCGCTTCGCTGATCTGATTGAGGAAGTGCCGGTCAAAGCTGTTGAGTGTCCCAATCAGCCGGAAGTCGTGCGGCAGGCGCACGGTGCGCTCGCCTTCGTCACTGGGAAAGGTGAGCGTCGGCTGCCGTTGGCCGCCAAGGGTGGTCAGCAACCCGCCGAAGGCGGCATCAACCTGGGCGCGGGTGAACTCGTCAATCACCAGCCAAAGACCGTGATAGCGGTTCTCCTCACCGTCGGTGGGTTCGCGGCGGGGCAATGCGCTCAGATCGGTCGCGCCGTCGCTATCAAACTGGTAATTTGCCAACACCGCCCGCGTAAGGCAGCCATACTCCACCCGGTAAACCAGCGTGCTTCCCCGCTCATCGCGCTGGATCTTCGGGGCAATCCCGCCAATCACATGGCGCACGCCCCAATCCTCGGTAGCCGTGACGACGTCAACTAGATAGCCCTCACGACGCAGGGGTTCCTCCAAGGGAGCCTCGGTCGGCGCGAGCGTCGGGTCATTCGGCAGCGTCAGCCGCAGCGTGTCCTGATCGTCACGCCAGAGAATGCGCGGGAGGATGCGGGCCAAGTGGGTTTTGCCGGTGCCGGGCGGGCCGCTGAGAATGACGTGGTGCCCGGCGATCAGGGAGCGGTAGATCCGCAGGATGGTCTCGCGGTCAAGCAGCAACTCGCGCTGAATTTCGGCAATCCGTTCCTCCAGCACCGCCGACGGTAGGATGCGCAACGCGGCGTCGGTCAGGGCTGGCAGATCGTGCGGCCCGCTCCGCACCCGATGCAGATGCGCCAGAAACGTGTTGATCGCGTGCGCCGTCGTGCGGCGGTCGTCAAGCGGTGCAAGTGCCTGTGGGAGCGCTTGCCAAGTGCCATCGGCATTCCGTTGCGCCAGCCCGGCCTCTGCATACCAAGCGAGCAGTGGCTCGCCCAACGGCCAAGCCTCGGCTGCGTGGGGCAGCCCATCGAAGGGTGCCTCCAGAGCGGGCAAACGGTACTCGTCTTCGTCGTTGCTTGGCACCAGCAGCGTCAGCGCACAATAGCGGAGCAACAAATCAAGGCTGGCATCACCGAGATGCGCCCAGCGCCGATAGCACCCGTCGTCAAGCGGCTCCAACAGACGGAGGCACAGCAGATCATCCACCAGTTGGGCCGCGTCGAACGGCGCAGCGAGTGGCGCAATGGGCGGCATCACCGTCCCCAGCACATCGCGGATCGCAGCGGGCGTGTAGCGCTCACCGCTGAGATGGGTGGCTAGTTGCACGTAGGGTCGCAGCGCAACGCCGAGGGTGCGGGGCAGGGCGGTTGGCAGGGCGTTATCAATGAAGCGCTGCGCGGCGGCGTAGACGCGAACGGCGGCAGGGGTGGTGAGACGGGGCATTGGCATTCCTCGACTGGAGCGTAAAGAAGCAAAGAGGGCATTGGCAGTAGCGCAAACCTCACCTGGTCACGCCGAGCGTCCCGGCGGGCAGGATAGATTGCAGTCTCGTCGTCGTACGGGCCTCAGTTTTCCGCGTCGGTGGGCGTCAATAACTGGCTCAACAGGGCCAACAAATCGCGTAGACGCACCGGCTTGCTAAGATACGCCGTCGCTCCGGCCTCCAGGCAGCGCGTCCGATCCTCCGGCATCGCCAGGGCCGTGAGGGCTAGGATCGGCACCGTGGCGCCTGTAGGTAGCGCCCGGATACGCCGGATCGCTTCGAGGCCATCCATGTTCGGCATCTGGATGTCCATCATAATCACGCTGGGCCGCAGCGTCGCGAGCGTGGCTAACGCGCTGGCGGCATCCGGCGCCTCATGCACCGTGAAGCGATGGGCCTGAAGGTAGTGCGCAAGCACCTTCCGCCCCACGGCGTCATCGTCAACGAGGAGCAGTGGAGCCACCGGGACGACCAGCGCCGTCGGCACGGCCACCGGCGTCGGCGGCGCGGTGATCCGCCGTGGGTTGGGAGGTACCGCCTCGGTTGGCTGGTGCCACGGCAACGTCACCGTGAAGTGACTGCCCTGGCCGGGGGTGCTCAACACGGTGATTTGACCGCCATGCAGTTCGGTCAAGCGCCGCACCAGAGCCAGCCCCAAGCCCGTTCCCGGTTGGCTGCGTGATAACCGCGAGTCGAGTTGCACGAAGGGTCGGAACAGCTTGGGTAGATCCAGCGCCTCAATCCCAATCCCGGTATCAGCGACCAGAAAGTGGATCACCTGCGCCTCAGCGTCACCAGTCACCGTCAGGCTTACCCGGCCCCGTTCGGGGGTGAACTTCACGGCGTTGGCAAGCAGATTTACAAGGATTTGGGTGAAGCGGCGCTCGTCGGCGAGCAGTGTCGTCACCGTTGCGTCCAGCGACAGCGTTGTCCAGATTTGCTTAGCCACCGCCTGTGGCCGCACCAAATCCAGGCTCTGTTGACAGACTTGGGCCACATCAAGCGCCGTCAGTGCCAACACCTCTTGCTCAGCCTCGATTTTCGAGAGGTCGAGAATGTCGCTGATCAGCGCCAAAAGATGCATACCGCTTTGCTCAACTTGCTTCAGCGCCGCATCTTGCTGCGAGTTGAGCGCGCCAAGGACGGTGGTTTGGAGCAACTCGACATTCCCCAAGATAGCGTTGAGCGGCGTACGCAGTTCGTGGCTCATCGCAGCCAAGAAGGCGGACTTGGCCTGATCCGCCACCTCGGCGACCTCCTTCGCCCGCAGCAACTCTTGGGCGGCCAACCAGCGCTCGGTACTATCGTGAATGACCACCATCCCTGCGATCACCGCGCCGTCGCCCGCCCGCACCGGCAGCACCTGCGCGTCATAGCGCCGCGCTTGCACGACCGTCTCAAAGGCACCAGTTTCGCCCGCAAGGGCCGCGTTGCAGTACGGTTCGAGCAGCGCCACCATTTCCGGGAACAGCCCCGACGTGCGGATCGTCTGGGCCGTCAGATCTCCAGGTTGCTGCCGAAGTTGCCCGAGCGCCTGCCCGCCAGCGACGAGGCAGCGCAACTCGCGATCAAAGAGTACGACCGCACCATTGGGAAACTGCTCAACCAAGGTGCGATAGCGCGCTTCGCTGGCCCGCAAGGCTTCCTCCATCCGCGTGCGTTCGCTGACGTCACGCAGAAACGCCTGGAGCACATGGGCACCGTCGCGGGCGACCCGGCGGGAACTTACATTGACCACCACCGTCGAGCCGTCTGGGCGGGGGATCATGACATCAAACATGAGTGCGCCCGCAGCGACGATCTGCGCGTTCCGCGCCCCAAGTTCTGCGGGCATTTCACCCGTGAGCGTGGTGATGTTCATCCCGACCAAAGTTTCCTGCGTGCGTTTGAAGATCGCACATGCCTGCGGATTCACATCAAGGACAATGCCGTCAAGGCTCGAAATGACCAGCCCGTCGTTGCAGTGTTCGACAATCGAGCGGTAGCGGGCCTCGCTGGCGTGAACCGCCTGGGTCAGCCGGTGCCGCTCTGTCACATCGCGCACGATAATCAGCGCCTCGTCAGGGGCGCTGCGGGTCAGGCGACCCTCATGGACATACACCTGTCCACGCACCTCGAAACTCTGCTCGACCGTCACTACGCCACCCTCCTGTAGCACGGTGGGCATGGCGGTCTCAACCGCTTGGGCCGTTCCCGCGTCAATCCATTGGGTCAGCGGGGTTCCATTCACATGCACGGGCGCTGCGGGCAACTGGGCTGGATTGGGGTGGTGCAGACCCCGAATCAGCCCGTCGGCACCGAGCCGAAAGAGCATGTCGGGCATAGCACTGACCAGCGCCCGATTGGTTTCAACACTGCGCTGCCAATATTCTAGCTGCCGCGTGTGTGTGATGGCTAAGGCAAGAACCGCTGCGAAATCTTGGGCGATTTGAATAGCCTTTCCACCTAAAAGGCTCGAACGGTCACTCAGGATGACCAACGCGCCGACCTGGTTCTCCTGTGCGCTGATCGGAAGTCTGAGCAGATACCGCCCGTCCGGCGGCGCACCGGCGGCAAGCTGCGGGTTGGTGGCGAGCTTGGCGCTGATCAGTGCCGTGGCGGGGCTGGTTGGGGCGAGGAACTGGGCGAACCACGTCTGCGTGTCTGCCGTTGCATTGGTGGCGAGAAGGCGCGGACTGGCGTCGGGTCGCCCTTGTTCGAGGATCCAGACCTGTACCGGGCCAAGGGCTTCCAGGGTGGTGCGCAGCCCCGTTGCAGCGACCGTCGCCAAATCAGCGTTGTCCAGCGCTTGGGCAAAGAGTGCCCGCAGCGCCTGTTGACGCCGCTGCTCGACCTGATGTAATTGGCTGAGCCGGTTGACCAAACCGGCAAGGAGTACGGCATCAAGGCCGAGCAAGCCCAAGGACGGGAAGCTGAGGGGCGCGGCGAGCAGCCGACCAGCGGCGAGACCGACAAGCCCAATGCTCAGGATGGTCGTGGGCAGTTTTGGGACGAGCGTCGCACCCACCGCCACACTGACGAGGAGGCAGACGCGCAGCACATCGCCGCTAAGCGCCGACAGGACGCTATTCGTCACCAGGGCGACCGCCCAGAGGATCTGCAGTGGCGGTGCTGACCGGAGTGCGAGGAAATGCTTCATCCTACCATCCAAACTCACCCCGCGCTCGGCAAAGTCGGAGCCTTGCGCCGCCAATGCTCGATCTGCTCAACCAACTTGCGGAGACTCACTGGCTTGCTGAGATAGTCGTTTGCGCCCGCCGCCAAACAGCGCTCACGGTCGCCGCTCATCGCTAGGGCCGTCAGCGCGACCACCGGGATGACGGCGCTGCCAGCCTTCGCCCGGATGCGGCGGGTTGCCTCCAAGCCATCCAGCACCGGCATTTGGATGTCCATCAAAATCAGATCGGGCTGCCACTCTTCAGCCATACTCACCGCCTCCGCCCCGTTGCGCGCCACCAACACCCGATAGCCGTGCGCCTCAAGGTACTGGGTGGTCGTGCGTAAAACGACCTCGCTATCCTCGGCCAACAGCAGCACCGGACGCTCTTGCTCGTCTGGGCGAACGTGGAACTGCCGCTCTGGCGCGGGTTCGGGCGCAGGCTTGGGGGTCTGGTTTTGCCAAGGCAGCGAAACGGTGAAACTGCTGCCCACGCCGAGCGTACTCGTCACCTTCACCGCGCCGCCGTGTAGGTCGGCCAAACGCGAGACAAGGGCCAGCCCCAGCCCCGTACCCTCGTGGCGGCGGCTCAGGCAACTGTCGAGTTGCACAAATGGCTTAAACAGGCGCGGAATGTCCGCCGCAGCGATGCCGATGCCGGTGTCGGCAACCGTAAAATGGATGACCTCCGCCTCCGGGTCGCCGCGCACCTCAAGGTTGACACTGCCGCCTTGGGCGGTGAATTTCACCGCGTTGGAGAGCAGGTTGACCAAGATTTGTTTGAGGCGGCGCGGGTCAGCGGCGACCATCTCGACGAGCGGGTCAATAGTGCTGATCACGCGCAACCGTTTCGTCTGGGCGATCTGGCGCACCATGCGTAGACTGGCCGCGCAGATCTCTTCGACCTCCAACGGCTCAATGGCAAGCTCGACTTTGCCCGCCTCAATTTTGGTCAAGTCGAGGATGTCGTTGATCAGCGCCAACAGATGCTGCCCGCTCTCCGCAATCATCTCCAGCGACTGAGTCTGGCGCTCGTTTAACGCACCATACACGCCCTCGACGGTCGATTCCGACAAGGTCAGGATGGCATTGAGTGGCGTGCGTAATTCGTGCGACATATTCGCCAAAAACTCATCCTTGAGCCGCGCCGCCCGCTCGAGCTGACTGTTGGCCGCACTCAGCGCGGCGGTACGTTCCGCCACGCGGCGCTCCAAGTTCTCGTTTGTCTGGCGGAGCAGCGCCTCGGCCTGTTTGCGCTCGGTAATTTCTTGAAAAAAAACCGTCACGCCTTTGGTCGCCGGGTAAATATGGCGCTCGAACCAGCGGTTACTCGCATGATCATGCTCCTCAATCGTGACGGTAGTCTGGCGGGCAAGCACCTGACGGCAGGCTTGATGGAAGAGTTGGCCGAACCTTGCAGTGGGCTCATTGCCAATGCTCGTGCCGATCAGCGCCTCGGCGTCGCACCCGAGGAGTTGCGCCGCCCGTGGATTGACTCGGAGATAGCGCCAGTTAGCGTCAAGGGCCACAAAGCCCTCGGTGAGGCGGTTCAAGATCGCGTCCGTCTCACCACGCGCTTGCTCGGCAGCGGTACGCGAATTGATGGCGAAAGCTAACAGGCGTTCAAGCTCCTCGTTCGTCTGTTGTAACAACTGCTCGGCGGTGTGCTGCTCGGTAATATCTTCAGCCAAACCGACGACCCGGTACGGTGTGCCACGCGCATCATGCACCGGAAAAGCCCGGTCACGAATCCAGCGCATCGTCTGATCGGGCCGCATGATCCGGTAGACCACCTCGGTCATTTCGCCACACGTCTGCCGCTCCAACGCCTCCCGCGTTACCTCTTGGTCGTCCGGGTGAATAGGCATAACGAAAGATTGGGCATCGGCATAAAGGCTTTCGCGACTGTGTTGCCAGATCTGCTCGTAGCTTGGACTCACGTAGAGTACTTGGTGGGTCTGGAGATCAAAGATATAAAAGACTTCGCTGATATGTTCGGTAAGCTGACGAAACCGCTCTTCGCTTGTGTGTAATTGCTGCTCAGTCGCGGCGCGTTGCTCCGTTTGGCGCTCGGCCTCGACAGGGTAAATCAGCGCCGTGGTGCCGTAGCCTGCCGTCGTGGGCCACGGTGTGAGCGTGAGCGTGAGGGGCAGGCGCGCACCATCACGGTGGAGGCCCAACAGGTGGATGCCTGGTTCGGGGGCGGCGAGGGGGTTGCCAGTCTGCGCTAAGGTGAGGGACTGGTGCAACTGGGCGGGCAGCAGCATCGTGAAGGGTCGGCCCAAAACCTCGGCGGTTGGGTAGCCAAAGAGTCGGGTTGCAGCGGCGTTCCACGTGCAGATCATGCCGTCCGGGTCAACCGAAACTACCGCAGCAGTGGCCGACGCCGCGACCGCAGCAAGCAGCGCGGCGAAGCTCGGTTCGGACGACGGACTCGCGGACGGAGCGGCGAGAGGCTTCATGCTTGGGGCCAGACTACTAGTACAGCTTTCTGGAAGTCCGTGACCAGTTGCGACCGCTGACCACTGACCGCCGCCGGAAGCGGTCAGAACCCGCCAGAAACTTCCGGGAGGCAGTCCTAGAGCTCCCGGAAATTCGCCCTAACAACGGTCGCAAGCGGGCCGTGTCGTCGACTCAGTCTAGCATATACGCACAGCTTGGGTTTACGCTTGTAGGCGCGCTTGGTGCTGCCCGCTCGAAACGGTATAATGCTCGCATGGAGGAGCGCTAATGTCGAGACTACGACGGATCGTGGCGCGGGCTGGCAGTGACGCCGAGGAGTTGCTCGAACGCCTACGACGGCGGCGCAACCCAGGGCCGGTGCAGATCTGCGCTTACCGTGGCATGGGTACCCCTGCTGGCTTGAACTTGAGTGGACGCGTGCTTGAGGATCGCGGCATCCAGCCAGCGGTAGATGACCAGACCCGTCTGCGGAACCTACGTGATAACTGGCGGCGTTTCGGTACCCGTGAACTGACCGGCGTGTTGGTGCGGGCCGCTTTTAAGGGCCAAATCACGCAGGCGCGTACCGATGCGGAGGGCTACTTCCAACTGCGGATCGCGCCCATCCCGTCCCTTGACCCAACGC
Organism: uncultured Oscillochloris sp.; assembly: GCA_903877345.1. Classification (GTDB taxonomy): domain Bacteria; phylum Chloroflexota; class Chloroflexia; order Chloroflexales; family Chloroflexaceae; genus CAIWXH01. The sequence goes on from CAIRDL010000120.1 coordinate 20,670, forward strand.
TTTGGCAAACGGTAGCCCTTGAACTGCCCGACCTTGGTGTACAGACCACTGGCGAGGTCTTGGTGCCGCCGCCCGCCGCCCGCTATGCGGTGATTAGCGATATTGACGACACCATCCTCCTGAGTCACGCCACTGATACGCTCAAACTGCTGCGCCTGACCCTCCTTCAGAATGCCCGCACGCGGGTGCCTTACGCGGGTGTCGCTGCGCTCTACCAAGCCTTTGCTGCAGGCGTGAGCGGTGTTGAACACAACCCGATTTTCTATGTGTCGAGCAGCCCGTGGAATCTGTACGATTTCCTGATCGAGTTTATGGCCTTCCACGGGCTGCCGGCTGGCCCGCTTTTTCTAACTGACTATGGGCTTGACCGCGAACAACTGATTAAGCCGCAGCATACAGAGCATAAGCTGGCCCAAATCGAGTGGATTGCCTCCACCTACCCCCACCTAGAGCTGGTGCTGATCGGCGATAGCGGGCAGCACGACCCGGAGATCTACCTGACGGTGGCGCGCACCTACCCTGGGCGCGTCGTGGCGATCTACATTCGCCACGTCAGCGACCGACGGCGGGCGGATGAAGTGGCAGCGTTGGCGACCCAAGCCGCCGCCCTTGGCACCCCGCTGCTCCTCACCACCACCTCGGCGACGGTTGTCGCCGATGCGCTGCGGCGCGGCCTCATCGCGGCAGCAAGTGACCGTGGGCAGCGGTAGCGCCCGTGCAACACTGGCCATCTGTTGGGCGTAGAACCGCCAGAACGCCGGACGACTAGCGCAACGGGCGCCGGGACGCGGCGGTAACGATAGAAGGATCGAGCCGTGAACTTCAACCAGAAGCAAGCCCGCAATGCTGGGATTACCCTGATTGGCCTGGGCCTTGTTGCACTTTTTCACCTGTGGTGGGCGTTGCCCCCGGCGCTGTTGGCCGCTGGCGGTATGGTGATCTACCAGCGCCAGAAGGCCCGTGGACACACCGGCGGGGCGGTGCAAGCCGTACTCTGGGGCGTTGGGTTGGCGGTGCTGCTGCTCGTACACTTCATCATGCCGGGGGTGCTGTTGCTTGGCGGCACGAGCTTGCTCATGCGTGGTCGCGAGGCGACGGTCGAGGCTGAGGTCTTTGCGCTGGTTGGCCGCTTCAGCCGCCGCCGCACCCCAGTTGCCCCCTTGGCCTCGGTGACGGCTGCGCCGACTACGCCTCAACGTGTCACCATTGTCGAGACCCGCGAGGTGGCGAGTGGCACCGAAACGACTCGGCTGCGCTAGACACACTTGGGCATGTTTCAGATTGCAGCTTTGCCGCACTAGGAGACGGCGCATTTGCCCAAACTGTAACCTAGTCGCGAACCTTGTCTAACCGTAATACCCCCTTCGTCCGCAAGTACGGGCGAAGGGGGTGTTGTTTGTCCTGCAAGCTTGTCTGTATAGCCCCTCCTTCGCCAAAGCTGTCCGCAAACGCGCCTAGTTCACCTGCGGCAAAGCTGCAAGCTAAACTCACTTTGGCCTCACCTCGCCCCGGATGAACTGCTCAGTGAAATCATGCGCCTCATTGTCGCTGTACTGCTTCGGCGGGGTCTTCATGAAATAGCTACTCGGCCCCTCAAGCGCCCCGCCAAGCCCCCGGTCAAGCGCCAATTTGGCGCAGCGAATCGCATCAATCACCACCCCCGCCGAATTGGGCGAGTCCCAAACCTCCAATTTCAACTCCAAGTTCAACGGTACATCACCAAAGGTCGTCCCTTCCATGCGAATATAGGCCCATTTACGGTCGCCCAACCAGGGCACATAGTCACTTGGCCCAACATGCACCGCATCTGCGGGCAGCGTGTAGTTGAGTTGACTCGTCACGGCGTTGGTCTTGCTGATCTTCTTGCTCTCAAGCCGCTCACGTTCGAGCATGTTCAGAAAATCGGTGTTGCCGCCGAAATTAAGCTGGTACGTCCGGTCAAGCCGCACCCCACGCGCCTGGAAGAGCGCCGCCAACACGCGATGCGTAATCGTCGCTCCGACTTGGCTCTTAATATCGTCCCCAATAATCGGCAGCCGTTTCTCCTCAAAACGCTTCCGCCAATACTCTTGACTAGCGATAAAGACTGGCACGCAGTTGATAAACGCGCACCGCGCCTCGAGGATCTGCTCGACATACCACTTCGTCGCCATCTCGCTCCCCACCGGCAGATACGAAATCACTACGTCAGTCTTCGTCGCTTTCAGAATGCCCACGATGTCGTCGGTGGCGCGGGGCGCTTTCTTAATCACCTGACTGAGATATTTCCCCAGCCCATCGTGCGTCATTCCGCGTGACACCGGCACGCCCATATGGGGCACCGGACTGAACGTGTAGGTGTTGTTGGGCTGGGCGAAGATCGCCTCGGCGAGGTCGCGGTCTACCTTGGTGTCGGCAATGTCGAAAGCCGCCGTAAATTCGATGTCACTGATATGGTAACCGCCCAAGCTGACATGCATCAGCCCAGGGATGCTGTCGCCCTCGTTGGCGTTGCGATAATAATGGACGCCCTGCACCAGCGAGGAGGCACAGTTCCCTACCCCAATAATCGCCACCCGGATCTTTTTGCTCACAGAGAGTCCGACCTTTCAGCTGGATTTGCTCAGTCCCTACCGATGCTGCCAGCGACCGGGCATGATACTGCGGCTGATCTAGTTTGGCAAGGCAGCCCCAACCGCCGCCAAGGCAAAGCAGCCAAGCCGCAGGCTACGCACCTGCCAACGGCGTTTCATGTTGGTTGAAGACATCCGCGCCGTGCCGTCCCTCCGCCAGGCAGCGCTGCGGGAGCGGGGCGGCCCACATGGCCCCTCCCGCAACCCAAGCGACCCGCTGGGCAACGGTGGCAACAAACCACCCACGCCCTGCCGCTTCGCAGCTTTGCTCCGCCTTTAGGGATGCGGAAATTTTAAAGCATCCCAACACCATGTCATTCTGAGCGAAGCGAAGAATCCCGACCGGGACCCTTCGCTTCGCTCAGGGTGACATGACAGCATGCCTTTTGCGGTAGTGCGTTTCCGGCTTTGCGGCTTTGCGGCTTTGCGTGCGCTTGCTCCGGCTTTGCGGCTTTGCGTGCGCTTGCTCCGGCTTTGCGGCTTTGCGGCTTTGCGGCTTTGCGTCAGATCGCTGAACGGTAAAGCTGGTTTGAACCATGCCTTTGCGTCAAATGCTTCCGGCTTTGCGCCTTGCGATCCAGCACCCTACGGTTCGGGTCAATCCGTTCACCAGAGATTCGACGCGGGCCACGTCCGGCGGAAGGGCCGTCAGCACGGCTCAGTAGTCAGTAGTCGGCGGTCAGCGGCAATGCTGGCCGCCGTTGTTGTTCAATATATCTAAATGGGCGGAACCGCGCTTGGATCTTTTAACATACTATTCCAAGCAAAGATGTGAGGCTATGGACGATTGATCTAAACCGTTTTGAACTATTTTAAGCTTGTGTTGTCAAGGTTCGCCCCCGATAGCTCGGCAGTTATACGGCTCAAAAATAATAGTTAAGAGATTACAACCAAAAATCTGGCTCTGGGTATTGCCAGACATAGCGATTGATGCTATATTCCTCGTAGGCCCGTTGCTGAACCCCAAACAAAGCTGGTGCGCTGGTAGAGGATAATGTAGTGCTCTACCAAACCCACGCACCCCCCTGGTCCACGCGAACACCACAATGTCGTACCGCCCGTGTCTGTTCTTCCCTGCAACGTTGCAGCCCCCGGTCTGAGGCTCCTTTGGCTTAGGTGGCACCCGGCGCTGGCTAAGCGCCGCTCCACGTAGGCACCCGCTCAGACCTCTGGTTCGCCCCGTGCCGCCAAACCCGGCGGGGGCTTCGCAGCAACTACAAAGGGAGTACAGCTTTGCCCTCTCCTCTGGCTCCACCCACACCAGTCTGATCCATCGCCCGTTTGTTTTTCAGTTGTCCATGCGGTGTGCAATGCACCTCATCGGACGATAAGAACTGATGGCGTCGGATTATCGGCTATCGGCTATCGACCGTCGCCACGGGCGGCGCAGCCGGGCAGCGCTTTGCCGCAAAACGGTGCGGCAACTCAGATTCACCCTGGATAAGCAAGCCATTTTAAGGAGTAAAACCATGCGGCAAGTCGCATTTTACGGTAAGGGCGGGATTGGCAAGTCCACGACGCAGCAGAACACGGCGGCGGCCCTCGCCTCGATGGGCAACAAGCTGATGGTCGTCGGTTGTGACCCCAAAGCCGATTGTACGCGCCTGCTCCTCGGCGGCACCCGCCAGCCTTCGGTTCTCGATACCCTGCGCGACATCGGCCCTGAGAGTGTCCAGCTTGACACGGTGCTGGTCAAAGGCTACGGCGGTGTGAAATGCGTCGAGTCGGGCGGCCCCGAACCTGGCGTCGGTTGCGGTGGGCGCGGCGTCATCACCGCCATTCAGACCCTCGAAACGTTGGGTGCTTACAAAGCGAATCTCGATTACGTCTTTTACGATGTCCTCGGCGACGTGGTCTGTGGTGGTTTTGCGATGCCTATCCGCGAAGGGTACGCCCAGGAAATCTACATCGTCTGTTCGGGCGAATATATGGCCCTCTTTGCGGCCAACAACATCTCGAAGGGCATCAAGAAGTTTGCGGAGCGCGGCTACGCTCGGCTCGGTGGCCTGATCTGCAACTCGCGCATGGTCGAGAACGAGCGTGAGATGGTCGAGGAATTCGCCAAGCGGATCAACACCAAGATGATCCATTTCGTGCCCCGCAGCAAAGATGTGCAGCGCGCCGAGATTAACCGCAAGACCGTGATTGACTTCGACCCTGAGCTGCCCCAGGCCAATGAGTACCGCGAGTTGGCCCGCAAGATCAACGCCAACGACGACTTCACCATCCCGACCCCCATCGGTCAAGATGAGCTTGAGGATCTGATGCGTGACTACGGCATCGTGGACTGATTGTAGCTTTTAGATTGACGATTGTAGATTTTAACTTGCAAGCTAAAGTCTACAATCCGAATCTAAAATCCCCTAGGGAGCAGCAATGGACACCCAGCCCACAAGTACCTGTCAGGGCAGTTGCATTCCGAAAGTTGATGTCAGCACGCACCCGTGTTACAGCAGCGCCGCCCACTTCCGCTTCGGGCGGATCCACGTTCCGGTGGCCCCGCGCTGCAACATTCAGTGTAATTACTGCATCCGTAAGTTTGCCTGCCCCAACGAGAACCGGCCCGGCGTGACGATGCGCGTCGTTTCGCCCGACCAGGCGCTCACAACTATTCGCGAGGCCGTCACCCGCGACCCGCGCCTGAAGGTGTTGGGCGTGGCTGGCCCCGGTGATGCCCTCGCAAACGAGGCCACGCTCGCCACCTTCGAGCGCGTCAAGACTGAGTTTCCAAGCCTGACGCGCTGCATCTCGACCAACGGGCTGCTGCTGCCGGATCGCATTGAGGCCATTGACCGGGCCGGGATTACCACGCTGACCATCACGATTAACGCGGTGGATCCAGCTATCGGCGAGCAGATCTATTCGCATGTACGGTACCACGGCAAAACCTATCGTGGCCGCGAGGCGTTTGAACTACTCAACCACAACCAGTTGACGGGGCTGCGCGAGGCTTCCTATCGCGGCATGCTGGTCAAAGTCAATGCGGTGCTCATCCCCGGCGTCAACGATGAACACCTCGTCGAGGTGGCCCGGGTGGCGAAAGACCACGGGGCTTACATCATGAACATCATCCCGATGCTGCCCCTGGCCCAGTTCGCCCATCTGCCGGAGCCGACGGTCGAACAGATTAACAAGGTGCGGAACGAGTGCGCCAAGGTGATTGAGCAGTTCCGTAATTGCCAGCGCTGCCGCGCCGACGCGATTGGTGTACCTGGCGAAGACGGGTGCGGCCCCACACCGGAGAAAGTTTGTGTGCCGAAGTTCCTGACTCAGCGTAAAGAGCAAGCCGAAGTCGCCGCCGACTGAGTCCGCCGCCGGTTTTTACCACGCAGGCCGAACTGCTCTAGCTGTACCTTAGACCAACCTTCAGGTTCCATTCTCGTTTCGGTACGCGCATGGCTGTCGCCTGCGCTCAACCTGAAACCTGAAACCTGGCCCCTGAAACCTTCCTTCAGGAGATCGACGATGGAACTCAAGTGTAACGAAACCCTCCCCGAGCGAGCGCTACATATCGCGCTGAAAGTCGAGGGCGGGAAGTGCAAACGCGGCGACGGCGCTGGCTGCGCGATTGTCAGCAATTCGGCCACCACTCCCGGCGATATGACGGAGCGCGGTTGTACCTACGCCGGTTGTCGCGGCGTGGTCGGCGGCCCGGTGAAGGATGCCATTCAGCTGACCCACGGCCCCATCGGTTGCGCGTTCTTCTCGTGGGGCTATCGCCCGCACTTGGCCGATACCGATTTCCACATGAAGTACACCTTCGTGTCGGATATGAATGAGACCAATATCGTCTTCGGCGGCGAGAAGAAGCTGCTCCAGTCCATCATCGAGGCCAGCCAGGAGTTCCCGGAAGCCAAGGCGGTTTTCGTCTACAACACCTGCTCGACCGCCCTGATCGGCGACGATGGCCGCGATGTCGCCAAACAGGCCGAGGCGATTATCGGCAAGCCCGTGGTTTTCTTCGAGTGCGAAGGCTTCAAGGGCGTCAGCCAGTCGGCAGGCCACCACGTCGGCAACGAGACCATCTTCCGCCAATTGGTCGGCTCGGCTGATGCGGCAGGCGATTTCAGCCGGACGATCAACATTGTCGGCGACTACAACATCAAGAATGACATCCGCACCTTCGAGTATCTGTTCGAGGCAATTGGGCTGAAGATCATCACCCGCTTCACCGGCAACGTCTCGGTAGACGACCTGAAGATCATGCACAAAGCGGCGCTCAACGTCGTCCACTGTCAGCGCTCGGCCACCTACATCGCCGACATGATGCAGGAGAAGTACCAGACGCCGTACATCAATGTGACGCTGTGGGGGATGAAGCACATGGCCCAGGCGTTGCGTGACACGGCGGCGGTCTTTGGGCTGGAAGCGGAGGCCGAGGCGGTGATCGAGCGCGAGTTGGCGAAGATCAAGCCCAAAATTGACTACTACCGCCAGCGCCTGACGGGCAAGAAGGTCTTTATTTACCAGGGCGGGCCGCGCACCTGGCACTGGATCGAACTGTTGCGCGAGTTGGGCATGGAGACGCACACCGCCGCGACCACCTTCGGCCACGACGACGACTACGAGAAGATCTTCGAGCAACTCGACGAGGGTTCGATGATGATTGACAACCCCAACGTGCCGGAGCTTGAGGAGATCCTGACCCACCGCCGCCCCGACCTGTTCATTTCGGGCAACAAAGAGAAGTACCTGGCCTACAAACTGGGCGTGCCTTTCGTCAACGGGCACACCTACGACACCGGCCCCTACGCTGGCTTCCTCGGTATGGTCAACTTCGCCCGCGACCTTGACAAGGCGCTGTACGCCCCGATTTGGCAGACCTTGAAGCGCCGGGCCAAGCCCGCACCCGCCGTCCATCACTCCGCCCACGGCTTTGAGGAGGTGCTCTGATGAGTGTTGTCGTCAAACAGAGCCGGGCGGTTGCCATCAATCCGACCCGGTCGTGCGCCCCGATTGGGGCCATGCTCGCCAACTACGGCATCCACGGGGCCATTACGATTAACCACGGCTCGCAAGGCTGTGCGACCTATCCGCGCCACCAGATGGCCCGCCACTTCCGCGAGCCAGTCGAGGTCGCCAGTACCTCGCTGACCGAGAAAACGACCGTCTACGGTGGTAAGGGCAACCTGTTGGCGGCGCTGAAGAACATCTGGGAGCGCTTCCACCCGACGATGATCATGGTCTGCTCGACCTGTCTTTCGGAGACCATCGGCGACGATATTCCCGGCGTGATTGACGAGTTCCAGGAAAACCATCCTGAAATCACCATCCCGATCCTCTCGGTGAAAACGCCCTCATACATCGGCAACCACACCACCGGCTTCGACAACTTCCTCAGGGAGATCGCCAACAATCTGCCTGACCGCAAGAAGAAGAAGGGCGAAACCAACGGCAAAATCAACATCATTCCTGGATGGGTAAATCCCGGCGACATCCGCGAGTTGAAGCACATCGTCCGCGAGATGGGTCTGCACGGCCTGTGGCTCACCGACTACTCCGAAACGCTGGATGGCGGCTACTACGAGCCGCGCCTGCACTTCGCCCGTGGCGGCACCACCGTTGAAGAACTCCGCAGTTCCGCGAAATCGTTGGCGACCGTAGCGCTCCAGCGCTTGGTTGGTGGCGAGGCGGCCCACATCTACGAACGGCGCTACGGTGTCCCTGCCCATGTGTTGACGATGCCGATTGGACTAGCGAATACCGATGCCTTTGTCGAGACCCTGACCGAGATCACCGACCACACCATCCCCGAGGCGCTCCAGGTTGAGCGGGCGCGGCTGTTGGATGCCTTGGTGGACACGCACATGTTTACCACCGGGCTGCGGGTAGGACTCTTCGGCGACCCGGATCTGTTGGAAGGACTGGTGGGCCTCGTGAGCGAAATGGGGATGACGCCCGCCTATGTGCTCACCGCTGGCGAGAACGGGCCGTGGGGCGAGCGGATGGTCGAATTGACGCAGGAGCTAGGCGTCGAGAGCGAGATCATTCTGAAGGGCGACCTGCACGAACTGCACAAGCGCATCAAAGCGAAGCCAGTTGACCTGATCATCGGCCACTCGAAGGGCAAATTCATCGCCGACGCCGAGCAGATTCCGCTCATCCGCATGGGCTTCCCGGTCGAAGATCGCTTCGGCTACCACCGGCGCTCGGTGGTGGGCTACAACGGGGCCATCGCCCTGGTAGACGAAATCACCAACGTGGTCTTCGAGCGCAAGGCGTCTTCCGTGGTGAGTAACACGCTGGTTGAGTTGGGTGTGGAGGGGCCGACCAGTTCCCCGATCATCCTAAGCAACGGGAATGGGAACGGGAAGCACTGAGTAGTAGCCTGCATTTTTGTAGAGACGCAAGATATTGCGTCTCTACATATAAACCAGGGAGGCAGTGATGATGGACGACGCACACGGTTACGAGGAACGACGCGACGGCAGCGACGGCCCCCAGATCACCGCGAACGGCGACTTTCTCTGCGTCCAGCACGAGGGCCAGCCGCGCCACATCTATAAACGGGTGCCGACCGGCAGCGAGCCACACCCACTGGTGAGCCGCAAACTGCACGCTGGTGAGCTTTACAGTCTGGCCTGGATCGAAGATGACGCATAGCCGCTGTACCATTTTAGATAACCGATAGCCGATAGCCGATACCTGGTAGTCAGAGCCTACGAGACCCCGCAGCGCGACGCGCTGCGGGGCATTCATATTTATTGGTTATGATATTCATTCCGAAAGGATCAGTTTTTCGGGCTTGAAAAAGTCAAAAAGTCCAAATATACTGAGCGAGTACTTGGATCATTGATCCAAGACACAAGCCGAGACTTATTCTAAACCCTTTGGGTAAGCGAACTTAGATCGAAGCGTGAGGTAGGTCGCCTCATGCCAAACAAGTGACGAGGAGTGCTCTCGATGAAGACAGCCGAGCGACAGTTCACAGCAGGGGCCAGCACGCAGGACGGGACGGCAGTGTCGTTCGAGGACATGGGGGCGGATCTCCACGCGCTGTACAGCGGCAACACCGTCGCGCTCGCCTCGCTGGCCGTGGATCTTCAGGCTCTCTACGGAAGCACGCCGCTGCCGATCAGCCAGAACACCCTGCTCGCCGAGCTGCGCGAACTGTACGGCGACGCCGAGGTAGCGTGGGCGGACTTCCGCACCGACTTCGAGGCGCTTTACACCTCGCACCCCGTCTAAGCACGTAACCGGACCTCTGAACTTCACGCGCCGTTGCCGGTTGTCAGCCACCCTGACGACCGGCAGCGGTGTTTTTACGCCTTAGACATGTTTCAAACCAGCTTGACAGTTTGGGCACATGCACCTCGTCCTGTTGCGGCAAATCTACCATCTGCAATCTGAAACATGCCTTGACGAGGTTCCGGGCTACTTTACAGTTTTGGCTGGCGCGCGGCTTCCTGATGCGCTCGACCTGAGACCTGAAACCTTCCTTAGAGGCGTGGCCCGTGCCACGTCGGCATCAGCGCTTGCTGCACGGCCATGCCTGCCGCCAGCAGGGTCGCCTCGGCGCCGGGGGCACCGACAAGTTGCACCGCCACCGGCATGCCGCGCCCGCTGAAGCCCACAGGCACGGTCAGCCCTGGCAGTCCGGCAAGGTTCACCCACGTTTGATAGCTGGCGGTCAGCAGATTGAGATACGACCAATGATGCGGGGGCGCGGTCGTGGGGAAGATCGGACAGACGGCCACGCCGCCTGTCCCGACGAGTTGGCGCATTTGGGCGCGCAATTCCTTGCGGCGGCGCGCACCCTTAACTCGTAGCAGCACATTGAGGGTCGGGCCGTAGTGAGTGGTGAGCCAGGAAGCCAAGGCAGGGCCACTGACGCGGGCGCGGCCCACCAAGGCGCGCAGCAGTTCGGCTCCAGGCGACCAAGCGATACCATTGCCGAAGCTCTCCGCGATGGCGTGGCGCTCGGCGCGGCCTTGTAAGACGGCCCAGGCGAGGGTGGCGAGCCGACGCCCCTCCGGTGCCCCCGCCACGGGGCGCATTCCCGCCGCCACAAGGGCAGCGGTCGCAGCCTCGACGCCCGCCATCACTGCCGGGCTACTTGGCAGCAACCCATCATCAAACCAGTGGGCCACTCGTTCGCCGCGCAGGCTGTCGGTGTCAGGTGGCTGGGGCGTTGCGCCGCGCAGCACATCCCATGCGAGGGCCAGATCTTCCACTCGACGGGCCAGCGGGCCAATTGCGTTCAGATCCGCCAAGCGCCCGTGTGAAGCTGGATAGAACCCAGCCTCGGGCAGCGCCGCACTGGTCGGGCGCAAGCCAGCGATACCGCAAAAGGCCGCCGGTAGCCTGATGCTGCCCGCGATGTCCGAGCCCAGACCCAAGGGCGAGCCGCCGGCAGCGATGAGGGCCGCCTCGCCGCCAGTCGAGCCGCCGACGGAGCGGGTGCGCGCCCACGGATTGTTCACGCGCCCCTTCAGCAAGGTCTGGGTCTCTTGTGCCCAGCAATTATCGGGGGTGATAGTTGTGGCGACGATAATCGCCCCCGCTGCCCGCAGCCGCGCCACGGCGGTCGCGTCGGTGGTGGCGACATGACCGGCGCGACTGGTGAGCCCACAGGTGGCGGGCATCCCGGCTACGTTGAAGGCTTCTTTGATGGTTACGGGCAAACCGGCAAGCGGGCCGGGGCGCGGGTCGGCAGCCTCGCGGCGCGCCTCAGCGAAACGTTCGTCGGCCACCGCGTTAATCGTCGGGTTCACGGCCAAGATACGGGCGATATGAGCCTCGAGCACGGTACTCGCGGTGAGGTGGCCCGCACGCATGGCCGCCAAGAGTTCGGTCGCGGAACGTAAGGTGAGATTGATCAAGTTTTTTTCCTTCACTAAAGCCACAAAGAGCAGGGGGTAGGTTTCAATCCAGCTTTACAGTTTGGGCAGATGTACCGCGTCTTACTGCGGAAAATCTGCAATCTGCCTAAAGGTCACAGATGCTTTCGTTGCAGCAACGCTACGGCGTGGCCGTCGGCCCTGGCGTTGGCGCAGTCGTGGGGGGCGGCGTAGGTGTCGGCGTCGCAGCAGGCGAAGCTGAAGGCGTTGGCGTCTCACCGGATGACGTGACTGTCGCCGTACTCTGCGCGCTCTCCGTTGGGGGCGGTAGCGTGCTCGTCGCGACGGGCAGCGCCAACGTTACTTGCACCGTGGGCGGGTCGCCTACAAGGCGGAACCCCTTGGGCAGCGTGGCTTTGACGGGCAACGTGTAGCTGCCCGCCCCCAAACCACTCACGTCAACGGTGGCAGGGAGCGGCGTCTGCGCTAGACCTGCCAGCATTTCGGTGCTGCCAGTCACCGTCAGGTTCACGAAAGGCGTGTTTGCGACCACCGTTAGTCCAGCACCCATGCCCGTGACTGTGATTTGCGCCGGAAGTTGAAGTTGGAAGGGCAACGCCAGTGGCGCGATCCGCACCGTTACGCGGACGGCGTTTGGCTCGCCGGTGCGGGGCGACGTACCTGCGGGGAAGTTGACCGTGACGACGCGGCTCAGGGTTGCGCGGGCATCGTTGAGGTCAAGCGCAGTAGTGGTCAGCACCTCAATCGTGTCGAGGGGGCCAGAACTGCCGGCCAGCGCGATCAGCGGCGGCTCGACAACCACACTGCGTACCTCGTACCCGGCGGCGGGCAACCCAACGATAATCGGCGTCACCGGCACCAGTTTGAGGCCCACCACCGGGTTGATAGGGATTTGCACCGTCACCGTAGTGGGGTCAAGGCGCACCCCTTCAATGGTTTGGCCACCAGCATCAATCGCTTCCAGACTCAACGCCGTAAGATAGGTGGCCCGCAGTTGCTCAATATTGGCGGTAGCCTGCACCACCGTCACACGAGCGACCCGGCTTTGCGGGCCAAGCACCTGCACGGTGGTGAGCGAAACGCCAGCGCGACTCACCGTGGGTTCACCGCGCTCGAAACTGAACGGCAAATTGCCCTGCACCTCAACCTTCACCGGAATCTGCTGCGTACTCAGTTGCTCAAGCCTAATCGTCACCGCCGCAGGTTCAAGGCCACTCGGCACCGGCTGAAACGAGACGTTGCTGCGGGTTCCCTGCACACTTACCGGAACAATATGCTCGCCTGGCCCCAAGCCCTTCAAGTCGGTTACAACGCGAATATCCGTCGGGCGCAGGGCGGTAAGCTGTTGGCGATCCGTGCGTAGTGTGACATTCACCGTAGGCAACGCCTGATTAGGCAATCCATTGCTATCAACAATCACCAGACCCGCATCCAAACTGTCAGTCGTGATCATCATATCCGGGAACGTCACCGTCTCCTCAGGATTCTGGCTAAAGGAGACAAAGGCCCAAATGGCAAAGCTGAGGCTCAGAGCGAGCATGATGCGGAGGAGCGAAGCGCGGAGCGTGGTCATAGGCGACTTACTTTCCCGCCTCGTCAAGCGGCACACGGAGCAGATTGGCGAGCATGCCGCGCAGGCGGGTCTCGGTGAGATAGCCTGCCATGCGCCCATCTTGCACCAATGAAATCGCGCCGGTCTCTTCGGAAACGACGACGGCGAGGGCATCAGTCTGCTCGCTGATACCCTTCGCGGCGCGGTGGCGCGTACCGTAGCGGCGCGGGCCGATGACATCCTCGCTAAGCGGCAACACGACATTAGCGGCGAGGATGCGATTGTCACGCACCAGCACCGCCATATCGTGCAAGGGCGAGTTGGGGTAAAAGATATTCAGCAACAGCGGTGTCGAGATCCGGGCATCGAGCAGCACGCCACGGTCGGCATACTCTTGAAGTTGGGTAGCGCGCTCGATCACAATGAGTGCGCCGACGCCTTGTTGCGAAAGTTGTTGGGCCGAGCGCGAAATCGTGGTAATCGTTTCGAGCAGTTCCGAGCGGTTGACGCCGATGAGGGGGCGACTGAGCAATTCGCTCGAGCGCCCGAGGCTTTCGAGGGCACGGCGCAACTCGGGCTGAAAGAGCACTGGCACGCCGACGATCAGGGCGGGGGTGATGATCGTACTGAGGAGCCAAGCCAGGGTTTGGAGCTGATTCCCAGCCACAGTGCCGACAAAGATAGTCAGCGCCAACACAATCCCGACCCCGCGCAAGAGTTGCACCGCCCGCGTGCCACGAATGACACCGAGCAGCCAGTAGAAAAGGATGGCGACGATCAGAATATCAAGGATCGCGAAGGGTGAGGTCAGTGGGTTAAGGCGCGCCCAGAGGCGAGAAAAGTCCATTGGCGAAGCAGCCAGGCTATGAGGATCCAGATAGTACGACCATAGATCGCCCGTACAGGGTAGCGTGGTGAAGCAGGTCTGTCAACTCAAGCCCCTAGATGCGTGATCCGTGCTGCGTGATCCGTGCTGCGTGACCGGGCCGCATCCTGACCGATCACAGGTCACGGGTCACGGGTCACGCTACAAGCCAAACCCCGTAGATCTACGCGCCCCCACCACGTAATAGTTCGCCCCCCTTCACCACAGCTTTGCCGCCCCGTAATCCGTAACAGGCCGCAGTGACACCCTTCCGCCGCCGCGTTATGCTTGGAAGTGTAGAGTGCGCGTATTGGCCCATGCACATGAACTTAAGCGAGGAGATCAGCTATGGGACGGGTCTTCTTGGTGGCTGCTCACCCGATGTTACGCGAGGCGCTCATCACGTTCCTGCCCATACAGAGTTCCGGGCAACTTACCGTGGTCGGCACGGCAAGTTGGCACCCTGACGATCTGGCGGCGCTGGCGACCATCGCCCCCGATGTGGTCGTGGTTGCTGTTGGGATCGAGGCCCGTCAGGATTTGCACGCCTTGGAGCAGATCCGCGCCCTGGCACCACACACGCCTCTAGCGGTGATCACGACGATGCGCTGCCTCATCTGTGAGATGGCCCTGGCCCTGGAGGCTATTGACGCCTTATTGATTGCCGAACGCCTCCCCGAAGATTTGGTGCGCGTCGTCCAACAGTTGGTCAACGCCCGTGATACAATCAGCCCATCGCCGCTCCTACAGCCGCAGGCAAATAGTGTAACCCAGGGCTGACGAAATGTACCTTGCGCCGCTCGTCAGCTTCCTGCTTTTTGCCACCGGAGCTTCGTTTGTGGCCGCTCTGATCGCCCGCCGCCGCGAGGATGTCGCCGGGCGGCAGTTGTTTGTTTGGTTGATGGGCGCAATTGGTACTTGGAGCGGCTTGAATGCGCTGGAACTGGTGGTGCCCGACCAAGCGCTGAAGATTGGGTTGTCCAAGCTCGCGTATCCAGCGGTTATGAGTGTCGTACCGCTTTGGCTGCTGCTGGTGCGCTATGTAGCCGGTCATCCGCCCCTCAGACCCCGTCGCATTGCCCGCCTCGCCATCATTCCCATGCTCACAGTCGTGTTGGCCTGGACGAACGAACTCCACGGGTGGCTCTGGGCGAGTATCACACCCGCCACGCCCGCTTCTGGGGTGCTCGTGTACGCCCACGGCCCCTGGATCTGGGTCTCCGCCGTCTATAACTACGGGCTGCTCATCGCCGCGACGGTCATCCTGATCCGTGCCTTGCGCTCGACTCCGCGCCCTTTTCACCCTCAGTTGCGCACTTTGTTAGTCGCTGGGAGCTTCCCTTGGCTCGGTAATCTGCTCTATCTCACCGGGACAGTGCCGCTGCTGGGCCTCGATCTCACCCCGATTGCGTTTATGCTGACCGGGCTGCTTACCCTGTGGAGCCTCACGCGCCAGCAACTTTTCGACCTCGTGCCGGTTGCGCGGGGCGTGCTGCTTGACCATTTGCACGATGGCGTGCTGGTGCTTGATCGGCAGCAGCGAATCGTGGATCATAACCCGGCGGCCTTGCGCCTGAGTGGCCTTGTCGCCACTGCTATCGGGCAACCGCTCACCGCCGCGCTCCCCGCTTTGGCCCGAACCGTGCAGACCGCGCTTACCACGGGCACCGCCCAGATGATTGAGGCGTGCGGCCCGCAGGCGGTTAGTGTGGAGCTACAGACCACCGCGTTGCACGACCGCCACGGTCAGTCGGCGGGGTGGTTGGTGCTGTTGCACGATGTCACCGTTCCGCAGCGCCTTGCCGCCCAGTTGAGTGCCGAGCGTGATTTCGCGCTTCAGGTGATGCAGACGATGGGCGAGGGGCTAACCGTGACCAATGAACTGGGCCAGTTCACCTTTGTGAACGACGCTTTTGCCCAGTTGGTAGGCACCACACCCGCCGCGTTGCTTGGGCGGCGACCCATTGAACTGATTATCGCGGAAGATCACCCGCTGCTCTTGGCGGCCCTGACGATGCGCCGCCAAGGTCTGGTGAACAGCTACAGCACGCGCCTGCGCCGCGCTGATGGTCAACTCATCACAGTGCAAGTTACGGGCGCGCCACGGTTGGTTGGCAGCCAGTTTGTGGGTAGTGTCACCGTGATCACCGATCTGAGTGAGCGCATCGCCGCCGAGGTGGCGCTTCGTAGCGTTGAGCAGACGCTGCGGAGTTTCTTTGACAGCGCGGGCGTGATGATGGGCATTGTCGAGTTGGGCGACCACGATTTCCGCCATATCGCCGATAATGCGGTGACGGCAGCCTTTTTCGGCACAACTGTCGAGGCGATCCGTGGTCAGTGGGCCAGTGCCTTGCGCATCCCGCCCCCAGTGATCCAGCACTGGCTCCACGCCTATCGCGAGAGCGAACGGCTCGGCAAGCCGGTGCAGTTTGATTACACCCACGAGCGGCCCAACGGGCGTTTCTGGCTCGCCGCAACGGTGTGCTGCATTGGCCCAGCGCCAAACGGACAGATTCATTACTCCTACGTGATCACCGATATTACGGCTCGCAAAGAGCTAGAGCTGCAACTCATCGCTTCGCAGCAACAGCTTGAGGTTGCCAACGCCCAACTCCGCAAACTGGCGCGCACCGATGGCCTGACCGGACTATGGAATCGCACCGCTTTTGATGAGCGGCTCGCTGAAGAGACCGTCCGGGCGAGCCGCTATCACACGCCGCTCTCGTTGCTTTTACTTGATATTGACCACTTCAAAACCTATAACGACACCTACGGTCATGTGGCGGGCGATGCGGTGCTGCGTATGATTGCCCAAACCTTCCAGGAACAGTCGCGCCAAAGCGACTTGGCAGCGCGCTACGGTGGTGAAGAATTCGCGGTTATTCTCCCCAACACCGATGCAGAGGAAGCGGTGTTGGTGGCCGAACGTATTCGCCACCGCGTCGAGTGGACGGCGTGGCCGGAACGGGGGATTACCATCAGTATTGGCGTGGTGACGTTCCTCCAAGGTTTAACGGTTGAGCAGTTGGTGCAATTGGCTGATGATGCGCTGTACCATGCGAAAGCACAGGGGCGCAATCGGGTGGTGCATGTTCGTCAGATCGCGTTGGTGCTGGGTTCTTCCCGTGCGGATAGTACGCCGTAGAGCTTTTGGCTTTTAGATTTTAGATTGTGGATTGCCGGAGGAGCAATCCGCCTGGCATTGTTGCGTGGAGTCGAGGCTTTAGGGACAATGATTCGTGCTGCGTGATCCGTAACCGGGCCGCACCCTGACCGATTACGGATCACGCAACACCGATCAGACGGGATGTTTCAAACCAGTTTGACCGTTTAGGCAATGCATTGCGTCTTGGTGTAGCAAAGCTGCAATCTGAAGCCTTGTCTTTGGATCTCTGTGTCTGTGGTACGATCACCGAGCGCTGTTGCGTTGTTGAGTTAGGGTAGCGGTAGAAAAGAGTTTGTCTGAGAAGTGGTATTCTTGCGCGTGACGCACCTAAGGAGCAACCGATGGAACTGCCCAACGCCTGCAAGATCATGGTGCAAGGATAGCAGATGCGTAGTTCTTAAGGGAAGCGGATCTTTTCAATTGTTCCGTCGTGACCCGTGATGCGTGATCCGTGATCGGTCACGGCACGGCCTCGTCACGGATCACGCATCACGGGTCAAGCGGTGACAAGACGTTTTAATTTTTCCGCTTCCCTAACAACTATTTCAAATTGAAGAAAGATGATTACCACAGTATGAATTCATTGCACCCACAGGATGTCACCGCCGCGCTCCAACAGGTTGCAGCGGCATATGCGCGTATCACCCATGCTGCGGCGCAGGCCCACAAGGCAGAGCGGCAGTATCTTGACACGGTTCACGCAGCCTCTACGGCCCACCATGACGTGATCGCCCAGTTTACCCAAGCAGCCCTCGGCGGAACGTTCCGCTGGAGTACAGCCCCGTGGTCAGATCCGCTCTGGGACGCCTTTGCGCCTGAACTAGCAGCGCCCATCCCGGCTACAGTGCGCCTCGGGCACATTGTCCCGCTCGATGCTCCGACGCTCGAATTGCCCGCGCTCGCGCCGCTCATCGGTCACGGCCACCTCTTTTTCTTGGGCCAAGACC
>CAIRDL010000121.1 GCA_903877345.1 uncultured Oscillochloris sp.
AGATTGCAGATTTGCCGCAACAGGACGCAGTGCGGTTGCCCGAACGGTAAAGCGGCTGTGCGCCAAGAGGCTTAGGCAAGATTTACAGTCTTGGCCGACGCACGACTTCCTGATGAGCTCGACCTGAAACCTGAACCCCGACACCTGAACCCCGGCACATGAAACCTCGTCTAAAGGCAAGCCTTCTATGAACCATTTACCCCGTACGACCCGACGCAGTACGCCACCCGCTCGGATCATCATTGCTGATGACCACGACTTGGCCCGCGCCGGTCTGCGCGCCGTTTTTGACGATACCCGCGACATGACGGTGATTGGCGAAGCTGCCGATGGCAAAGCCGCCGTCGAGCTGTGCAGTCAACTCCAGCCCAACTTGGCCGTCCTCGATGTGCGGATGCCGAACATGGACGGGTTAGAGGCCACGCGAGCGATCAAGGTCGTCTGTCACCGTACAAGCGTGCTCATCGTTTCGTTTCACGCTGATCCCGAGTATATCGTCGAGGCGTTGCGGCTTGGTGCGGTGGGCTATTTGTTGAAGGACGCGAGCCGTGAGCAGATTCTCGACACCGCTCGTCGTGCCCTCAGTGGCGAGGCGTTGCTCCACGGGGCAAATGCCGCCGAATTGCTACGTCGGGCGGCGACCAATGATGGGCAAACACCGTCGCCCCGTACCAATCTCACGCCCCGCGAACGCGAGGTATTGCAACGCGTGACCGAGGGCCAGACCAATCGCGAAATTGCTACCGCCCTCGAGATTAGCCCCGGCACGGTGAAGAACCACGTCGAGCATATCATCGCCAAACTTGCCGTCTCGGATCGTACCCAAGCCGCTGTCTACGCCCTTCGCCACGGTCTGCTTGTCACTGAATAGACCGTCGGCCAAGCGGTACCGCCTGCCCCTGCCCTCTAACGGGGGGGCCTATGCCGACCCCACAGGGTCCGCGAAATTGCTATGGCTACCACTGCCACAATTTTGATCGTTGACGATGATGAAGGCAGTCGCGAATTGCTCGTCTTTGCACTTGAAGGGAGCGGCTATAAGCTCCTTGTTGCCGAGACGGGTGCCCAGGCGCTTGCCATTGCCCATAATCACCTGCCCGACCTTGTGCTGCTCGATGTGATGATGCCCGGTATGGATGGCTATGAGGTGTGCCGAAACCTGCGGGCGACGGCTCGTACCGCCGAGATGCCGATTGTGATGATCACGGCGCTCGACGACCGCGAGTCGCGTCTCCACGGGATCGAGGCGGGGGCCGACGATTTTCTTAGTAAGCCGGTTGACCGCATCGAACTGCGGGCGCGTGTCCGCACCATCACCCGGCTCAACCGCTACCGCCGCCTGATTGACGACCAAGTTCGCCTCGAAGCCGCCGCCGCTGACCTCGAATTGGCCTACGATAGCACGCTCGAAGGTTGGGCCAGAGCGCTCGAGTTGCGGGATCACGAGACCGAGGGCCATTCCCGTCGTGTCACCGAACTAACCGTGAGCCTCGCCCGCGCCCTCGGGATCAGCGAGAGCGAGGTGGTGCATATCCGACGCGGGGCGCTCCTCCACGACATTGGCAAAATTGGCATCCCCGACCGCATCCTGCTCAAGCCGAGCCACCTCGCCACTGATGAGTGGGAAGAGATGAAACGCCATACGATCTACGCCTACAATCTGCTCCAACCGGTTGCTTTTCTCCAACCGGCGATGGCGATTCCCACCTTCCACCATGAAAAATGGGATGGCAGCGGCTACCCCCACGGGCTGCATGGCGAGGAGATTCCGCTCGCGGCGCGTATCTTCGCCGTGATTGATGTGTGGGACGCCGTCACTCACGACCGGCCCTACCATAAGGCCAAGACGCCCGCCGAGACGATGGCGATGATCCGTCGCGATGCCGGACGCCACTTTGATCCCCATGTCGTTAAGGTCTTCGAGCAGATTATGGTTGAGGCGGGCGTGCTTGAGGCGTTGACGATCACACCATGATTGCCGTTTGGCAGATTGCAGATTCCAGCTTTGCCGCAACAGGACGCGCTGCGTAGGCCAAAACTGTAAAGCGGGTTGAAACATGTTTAAGACAAAATTCGCAGGAGAGCATAAGGAACGCTGTCACCCTGAGCGCAGCGAAGGGTCCCGACGATGATGATGCACACCGGGACGCTTCGCTCCGCTCAGCGTGACATGGGTGACAGGGTGACTTATGCTCTATTGCCAAAATTCGCAGGAGAGCATAAGGAACGCTGTCACCCTGAGCGCAGCGAAGGGTCCCGACCGGGATTCTTCGCTTCGCTCAGAATGACAAGACGCCTCACCGCGTTCCTTCTGCGGTAGTGCCAAAAGGGGCTAAAGCCCCTACTACAAACCGTCAAGCTGCACCCGTCCGCTATATCCAAGGAGTGTTTCCATGATTCAGCACGACACCGCTCAGCCCGATATTTTGAATGGCGACCAAGCCCTCAAAGGCTATGAGATGCTAATGGCGGCATGTGCGGCACTGGAGCCGATTACCGTCGCGGTCGTTCACCCTTGCGATGATGCTTCGCTGACCGGGGCGATTGATGCGGCCAAGGCGGGCCTGATCATCCCGCTGTTGGTCGGGCCACGCGCCCGCATTACCGCCTTAGCCGAGCAGGAGGGCATTGACCTGACGCCCTACACGATCATTGACGTGGAACACAGCCACGCGGCGGCGGAAAAGTCGGTCGAGTTAGTGCGTACTGGTCATGCCGAGGCGCTGATGAAGGGCAGCCTCCATACCGACGAACTGTTGGCCGAGGTGGTGAACAAAGTGACGGGGTTGCGTACGCACCGGCGTATCAGTCATTGCTTCATCATGGATGTGCCGACCTACCCCAAGCCGCTGATCGTGACGGATGGGGCGGTCAATATCGCGCCCGATCTGAAGGCGAAGGCGGATATTTGTCAGAATGCGATTGAATTGGCCCATGTGCTGCGGATCAAGGTTCCCCGTGTTGCGATTCTCTCGGCGGTCGAAACCGTCACCCCGGACATTCCCTCGACCATCGAGGCCGCCGCGCTCTGCAAGATGGCTGACCGGGGGCAAATCACCGGGGCGCTGCTCGACGGCCCGTTGGCGCTCGATAACGCCATCAGCTTGGAGGCTGCCAAGACCAAGAAGATCGTCTCGCCGGTAGCGGGGCAGGCCGACATTCTGCTGGTGCCCGACCTAGAGGCGGGCAACATCCTGGCGAAACAACTGACATTTCTGGCCCGTGCCGAGGCGGCGGGCATCGTGTTGGGTGCCCGCGTGCCGATCATCCTGACGAGTCGTGCCGACTCCGTTCGCGCCCGCATGTCTTCGTGTGCCGTCGCGGTGTTGCTCGTCCACGCTCGCCGCAGCAAGCTCACCGTTGCGGCGGTGTAAGACAAGTGAAAATTCTAAAACATCCCATCTGATGCGTGATGTGTGATGCGTGATGCGTGATCGGTCAGGATGCGGCCCGGTCACGGATCACGCATCATTTGTACGACCACGCCCTCTACCAAGGAACCC
>CAIRDL010000122.1 GCA_903877345.1 uncultured Oscillochloris sp.
CGAGCGCTATAATTTCCGCCACGCCGCCCACGCCTTGGCTTGCAACCAAGAAGCGGCGACCCTCATCCGTCGCCACGGCTACACTGGCCCACTGACGCTGGTGCCGCAGTTTGGCGTAGACCCCGCGCTCTTCAGCCCAAAACCGCACGCAGCAACGTCGCCCGCCACCTTCACCGTAGGCTATCTCGGACGCCTCGTGCCGGAAAAAGGGCTGCTCGATCTGGTGGAAGCGCTGGTGGGGCTGCCCCCGCACATCAACTTGCGCCTAATTGGCGACGGGAGCCAGCGCCCCGTGCTCGAACAGCGCATCGCCCAACGCGGCCTCGGCAGCCGCGTCACGCTCATGCCCGCCGTAGCGAGTACCGCTGTGCCCGCTGCTCTTCACGCGCTCGACGCCCTTGTGCTGCCCTCGCGCACAACCGCGACGTGGAAGGAACAGTTTGGGCGCATCCTGATCGAAGCGATGAGTTGCGGCATACCGGTGGTCGGCTCCAGTTCGGGTGAAATTCCGCATGTGCTTGCGACGGCGGGCCTTATCTTCCCCGAAGGCGATTGCGCCGCCCTGCGGGCCACTCTTGCCCGCCTTGCAGCGGAACCCGCCTTGGGTGCGGCGTTGGCCCACCGTGGGCGCGAGCGCGTGCTGGCGACTTTTACCCAAACCGCCATCGCCCAGCGCCACCTCGCCGTCTACACGGCGATGTTGGGGGCGTGATCCGTGATCCGTGATCCGTGAGGCGTAATTAGTCCGTCAACGAAGTTTTCTTGCAAAAGCGTTGGCTTCGACAAGCTCAGCCAACGGACGCTGGCTGAGCTTGTCGAAGCCAGCACGTGTACCAGAAGACTTACTTTACGGACTATTTCCGTAATCGGATCGCACTCTGACCAATCACGAACCACGGATCACGAATCACGAATCACGAGTTACAACTCACGGCTCACGCCTTAGAACAGGGCAAAAGCATCTTGGGGGCTTGCACACAAGTAAAAACCCCGTATAATGCTTGGCTAATGGGACGGCATGTGGCGTGCGACGAAGCTCAGGCCCCCTGGCACCCTTATACGGGACAGGAACAGAGTCGCTCCTCGCTCCCCAAGTGCGGACCAACCTCGGCGTTTAGACCCAAGGCGTAAGGAGCGGGAAATGAGCTTTGTGGACAAGACCCTCACGTGTCGGGACTGTGGGATGGACTTTGTGTTTACGGCAGGCGAGCAAGAGTTCTACGCCTCGAAGGGCTTTGTCAACGAGCCCACCCGCTGCCCATCGTGTCGTCAGGCCCGCAAGAGCGCGATGAATGCCGGGGGCGGCAGCATGCGCGAGGATCGCGGTGCCCCGCGAACCCCCATGACTGGCGGTGCCCCCCGTGAGCGCGTGACCTACAAGACCACCTGCGCCAATTGCGGTCAGGAGACCACCGTCCCCTTCGTTCCTCGCGGTACCAAGCCGGTCTATTGCAGCAACTGTTTTGACCAGATGCGCAGTGGTGGTGATGGCGGGCGCAGCGCCCGCTACTAGACGACGAGGGCACACTGGCCCGGAGGAGCATCCTCCGGGCCAGTTGCTTTTTCAAGTGGAACTGCGGCTTCTTAGGGAAGTGGAAGATTTAAACCATCCCGTCTGATCCGTGCTGCGTGATCCGTAATCGGTCAGGGTGCGGCCCGATCACGGATCACGCAGCACGGGTCATTTGCACGACATGGATGCTTGAAATTTTCCGCGTCCCTTAGACCACAAGGAGCTTTATGATCACGCGCAAACCGTTGGAACGGCGCGTGGCGGTTGGCCCGCTTCACCTGATGGTGTACGAATGGCCGGGGGCTGAGCCTGCCGTCTTCTTTACCCACGCCAACAGTTTTCACGCCCGCTGTTGGGATCAAGTGGTCGCCCATCTGCCGGGGCAGCGCTGCCTCGCCGTTGACTTACGCGGCCACGGGCAGAGTGATAAACCCGCCCCGCCCTACCGTTGGCGCACGTTTGCCGAAGATTTGGTGGCGCTAGGGGAGGCGTTAGCCCTCCAAGGAGCCGTGGGCGTCGGGCACTCGGTTGGCGGCCACGCCACGGCCCTTGCGGCGGCACTGCATCCGGCGCTGTTCACCGCGCTGTTGCTTGTGGATCCGGTGATCTTCCCGGCGCATGTCTATGGGCAAGTGTTGGAGGGTGAACACTTCGCGGCGCGGCGGCGCAACGAGTGGCCGTCGCCCGAGGCAATGTTTGAGCGCTTCCGCCACCGCCCGCCCTTCAATCGGTGGAAGACCGAGGTGTTGCACGATTACTGCCAGTACGGCCTGTTGCCCGCCCCCGACGGCACGGGCTACATCCTGGCCTGTCCGCCCCCGATTGAGGCCGCCATTTACGCCGGGGCGACGACCGAGGCGATCTATGCCGAGTTGGCGACCATCCAAGCCCCGACGGTGATTCTGCGCGGGTACCCGCACGCGCTGAACGCTGCCACCGACCTGAGTGCCTCGCCGACCGCGCCCGATTTGGCGAGCCACTTTGCCCACGGGCGCGATGTGCCGCTGCTCAACCACAGCCACTTCATCCCGATGGAGACGCCGACCTTGGTGGCGGGGTATATCCGTGATCTGCTTGCAATGTAGCTAGACCGCCGACCGCTGACGGCAGTCAGTGATCTGGCACTACAACGAGCTTTCAGATTCACCACAAAGCCACAAAGGCACGAAGATGCATGGCTACGCAGCCTTTGTGGCTTTGTGCCTTTGTGGTGGTGATCTAGCACTACAACGAGCTTTCAGATTCACCCCAAAGCCACAAAGGCACGAAGAAGTCAAACATGGATCATCAGCCTTTACGTCTTTGCGCCTCTGCGTCAGCTTTACTTTGCCGTCATGCGAAGCGCCCCATCGAGGCGGATGACCTCGCCGTTGAGCATCTGGTTCTCGATGATGTGACGCGCCAGTTGGGCATACTCTTCGGGGCGACCGAGGCGCGAGGGGAAGGGCACCTGCGCGCCGAGGGAGGCGCGGGTTTCCTCTGGCATACCGGCCAGCATAGGCGTGTCGAAGGTGCCGGGGGCAATGGTCATTACGCGGATGCCGAAGCGGGCTAACTCGCGGGCAATCGGCAGAGTCATTGCGACGATGCCACCCTTCGCGGCAGCGTAGGCCGCTTGGCCGATCTGCCCATCGAAAGCCGCCGCCGAAGCAGTGTTGATGATCACCCCGCGCTCGCCGCTCGCGCCGGGTGCATTTTGGGCCAGCACCTCGGCCACCAAGCGCACCACGTTGAAGGTGCCGACCAAGTTGATCATCACCGTGCGGGTAAAAGCGTCGAGCCGGTGCGGGCCTTGCTTGCCCAACACCCGCTCGGCGGGGCCAATGCCAGCGCAGTTAATCGCCCCCGCCAGCCCACCGAAGTGCGCGACGGTTGCGGCGACGGCGGCGGCGACACTCTCCGCGCTGGTCACGTCGGTTTGCACAAAATGGGCGGCTTCACCAAGCGTGGCGGCGTGTTGCTCGCCCGCCTCGACATTAATGTCGGCCAGCACCACGCGCCCGCCCGCTGCCGTCAGCACTTGGGCCGTCGCCGCGCCCAGCCCCGAACCGCCGC
>CAIRDL010000123.1 GCA_903877345.1 uncultured Oscillochloris sp.
ATGAATCCGCACAACCACCGGGACGCTTCGCTGGCGCTCAGCGTGACAAGCACGATGTTTCTCAGGAGCGAAGCGAAGAGTCCCGGCATGGATCCACACAACCACCGGGACGCTTCGCTGGCGCTCAGCGTGACATGCGCGATGTTGCTCAGGAGTGCAGCGAAGCATCGCTCCCGGCTCGCTGAAAGACCCTTCGCTGCATTCAGGGTGACATGACAGCGTTCGTTTTGCGGTAGTGCGATTTTGGGTTACAGATTTTAGATTGCCGCAGCATCGGCTAACGGCTCTCAGCGTCTCCCGCCGTCAAGCGGAGGAATAACTCTTCGAGGTTCTCAGCCTGGGCGCGGAATTCGCTTAGCGCAAGCCCTTGGCCGACCAAATAGACAAGCAGCGCACTCTGGGCTGCCTCGTCTGCCTCAGTGAACTCGACTACCAGTGCCCGTTCGTCGCCGGGGTCGCGGCGCACACCCTGAAGGTGAGGTAGCCCTTCGGGCGGCGCGTCCACCAATCGCCGCAGGGTCGCCTCTGCGGTTTCGATGTCGCGCAGCACCCGCAGGCGTAGCCGTGCGCCACCTTGGAGTTGGCGGCGCACCGTTTCTACTGGGCCACTTACGAGCATTTTCCCGCTCTCGATGATGCCGATTTCGGTACAAACCTCAGCCAATTCGCTGAGAATGTGCGAACTGAGCAGCACCGTTTTGCCCATCTCGCGCAGCGTCCGCAACAGTTCGCGCAACTCGACCCTAGCCCGTGGGTCGAGACCGCTGGCAGGCTCGTCAAGCAGTAACACTGACGGGTCGTGAACCAGCGCGTGGGCAAGACAGAGCCGCTGTTGCATGCCTCGTGAAAGACTTTGCACAAAGGCGTTGCGCTTGCTGCTCAGATCTACGAGGCTCAACAGTTCGTCTACGGTGCGCTTTCGGCGGGCGGTTTCAAGCCCGTAACAGCGGGCGAAAAAGTCTAGGTATTCCCACACCCGCAGGTCGTCGTAGACCCCGAAGAAGTCGGGCATGTAGCCGACGAGGCGCTGAGCATTCCCCGGTACGAGGCGCTGGCCCAATAGCCGAATCTCGCCGCTGCTCGGTTCGAGCAGGCCCGCGAGCAACCGCAGCGTCGTGGTTTTCCCTGCACCATTTGGCCCAATAAACCCGTAAATGCTGCCCTGCGCGACGGTCAGGTCAAGCTGATCCAAGGCGACCATGCGGCCATAGCGCCGTGTCAGTTGTAGCGTCTCGATAGCTGGCGTCAAGGCAGCACTCCTTTCAGTTGGACATCCACGTAGAGACAGCCGGGGTTCATCTGGTTTGCTGCCCCCGTGAGGCGCAGGCGTAGCATCCCGTGGCTGCCGAGGTAGCGCTCGGGGTTGGCGACCGATCCCGTGCCCATCGTCATGGTCTGCGGCACCCAAGTGCCGCTTTGCCATGCGTATAACTCGATCAGGGCCGCGTCGGACCACGGCCCATCGGCGGTGGTAAGCAGGGTCAGTTCGCTCAGGCGCAGGCCAAAGAGGTCGCGGGGCAGCGCCAGTTGTAACATCGCTGCCTGGGAGCTGAGGATAATACCACTGCCCTGGCCGCCAAAACAGACCGTGGGCATGCCACCCTCGAACCGGGGCGTCAACCAGCCTTGTTCTAAACTAATCATGCCATCCCCAAACACGAGGCGCGGCGTCGCCAGTAAGACCGTGCTGTGCTGTTGGTCGGCGCGCTGCTCGGTGGGTTGTACCGCCAATGTGGGCGTATCGGGCCAAGCCAACAGGATGGGTTGGCTGCCACGGGGCGACGAACCATAGTTGTAGAGCGCGTCGAGAATCTTGATGCGCTGTTGGAGTGTTGGCGACAACGGCTGACCGTCGCCCATGCCTTGGCGGTCAATCACTTCACCATAGACCAAATAACTGATCGGCATCATCGGGCCAAGACCGTCGGGCTTAACTTCCTGACGCGCCTTCAGTTCGCCGCGCAGCACGCCCCCAGGCGGCAAATCGCCCGCCCGGAAGACGCGGTTGCCCTGCACCAAAGTCACATCGCGGAGCATCAAGGTGGTGTCATTGGTCACTTCGCCGGTGACGGTCGCGTCAGCAAGCCGCAGCGTTGCCGTGAGTCCTGGCAAAGCGACCGTACTTTCGGCGGCGAGCGCACGCATCGCCCACTGAGCAACCTCGAAGTCGCGCACCTCGGCGCGGGTGGTGGCGGTCTGGAGATAGACGCCTTGGTTGCTAAGGGGGCTGGCATCCCAAGGCCCTTGCAGCGAAACCGGGCGCAGGAGCGGCTCGGCGGCGTTGCCCGTCGTGGCGGCTACCGCAAGGTCGTAGGCGCGTTGCGCGGGCGAAAAGACGCCGACGAAGGTACGCACCCGCGTCTGCTCCTCCGCGCCAGCAATCGGCTCCAGCAAGGTGATTTGGTTAAACACGAGATCGCCACCGCGCTGGGCATAGCCAAGGCTGTAGGTCAGACCAGCGAAAATAAGGGTAAGCGCGGGCACGACCACCCAACCGAGGGCTTGGTGGTCGAGGCGGCGCAGCACCAGATAGGTTCCGGGGCCAACCAGCACGATGTAGACCGCCACGAGGGCAGCCAACAAGCCGAGCGGCGGGAACTCGAGGGCGGGCAGACTGGTGAGCGCGGTGGCTACATTACCCTCAGTAAAGCTGTCCAGCGTCATCGTATCGGGCGCAAAGCCGGGGGGCAGTTCGAGCGCGGGGTGTAGCAGTTCTTCCCACAGTTGCGCTGCCGCCGGCCACGTCGCGAGCGTGGGATAGCCG
>CAIRDL010000124.1 GCA_903877345.1 uncultured Oscillochloris sp.
ACATTTGCATTGTGGTCAAGCTGTGGTAGGATACAGCCCCATCGTGATTGCGGCTGACAGCAGATATGGAGCGCACTTTATGGCTTGGCTTGGTCTTTTGGCCCTCATGTTAGTTGTCTCAGCCGTGCCTGGGATCTCGATGTACCTTGAGCATGTACGCACGGCACCACCCGCCGACCCTGCCGAGGGCGAGTCGCCCCGGCACGCCGCATAGTCAGTTGCCCGACCCAGCGTCACGAGCGCTGGGTTCGTGGTTGGGGGTGTCCGGTAGCGCGTGATGCAGCCCTAGCCTGCGTAGGGTGGGGGGTTCTGGATGGATCGAAGCATCCGCACGGTCGGGCCAACGTTAGCCACTTCATTCAGACGACCGACCCGCAGCCGCCATCGTCTCGCCGCTTTCGGGATGCTGGTCTGGGATCAAGCGCTGGTCTTTGTTGGCTTCCTATTCGCCTACTGGCTGCGCTATCTGGCCGATTGGCCCCAACCGTTTGACCGAATCGTCTTTGAGGTTGCAACCCAAAATCAAGTGGAGTTCGTAGCCTTTTTGCCGATTATCCTGCCCCTGATGCTCCTGTTAGCCCTCCGCTTCACGACCCGTGGCCTCTACCGTGCCTCGCCCCGCCTCGCCCTCCTCGATCAGATGGGGATCATCGTCAACAGTACGTTGACTGGCATGGCCCTCCTGATCGTCGTGGTGTTCCTCTACAAACCCTTCTACTATTCGCGCCTGATCTTTGTCTTCGCCGGGGCGGCGATTATGGTGCTGTTGGGGATCTGGCGATTGTTGCATACGGGCATGCAGCACTGGCGCTGGTCGCATGGCATTGACCAAGAGCGCGTGTTGGTCGTCGGCGGTACGGGTCTGGGGCAAGAGGTGATGAGCGGCATCGCGGCGGCACCGGGCCTCGGGTACACGTTGGCGGGCTACCTCGATGATCGTCCGATTGTCGAGAATGGGCGCACCACCCGCGTCTACCGCCATCTGGGCACGCTTGATGACCTCGAACGCGCCCTTGCCCAGAGCGGCGCGCAACAGGTGATCCTCGCCCTGCCTTTTTGGGAGCAGGGACGCCTGCCTGCGTTGGTGACGATCTGCGAACGGTTGGGCATTGGCTATCTGTTGGCCCCCGATTTCTACCAACTCAGCTTCGACCGGGTTGATCTGCACCAGTTGAGCGGCGTGCCGTTGCTGCGGCCTAAAGAGATTCGGCTGCGGGGTGCCAATCTGGCCCTCAAGCGGGGCATTGATGTCGCCACCGTGTTGCTCACCGCGCCCTTCACTTTGGTGCTTGGTGGCCTCATCGCGCTGCTGATCCGTCTCGACTCACGCGGCCCGATCCTTTTTCACCAACAACGGGTCGGCAAAGGCGGACACCTCTTCCAGTGCGCGAAATTCCGCACGATGGTGCCCGACGCCGAGGCGCGCAAGGCGGATCTCGCCAGCCACAACGAGGCGGATGGCCCGCTCTTTAAGATGCGCGACGACCCGCGAGTTACACGGTTTGGGCGCTTTTTGCGGCGCACTAGCCTTGATGAATTGCCCCAACTGGTGAATGTGCTGCGCGGCGAGATGAGCTTGATTGGCCCGCGCCCCGCTCTGCCCGATGAGGTGGCGCGCTATGAACTCTGGCATCGGCGCCGCCTCGAAGTTCTGCCGGGCTGCGCTGGTCTCGTCCAAGCCCTTGGGCGTAGCGATATGTCATTTGATGAGCAAGTGCGACTCGACATTTACTACGCCGAGAACTGGTCACTCAGTATGGATTTGCGGGTGCTCCTGATGGTCATTCCGGCGGTCATTGGTGGTCGGGGAGCCTACTGAGGCTAGATTGCAGATCTGCCACAGCAGAGCAATCTCACGCAAAGCCGCAAAGAGCATGTGACGGGTCTCAACCGTCAAGCAGAACCCGCCGCTTTGACCTACGCAGCGCGTTCTGCTGCGCTCGACCTGAAACCTGAAACCCGACTCCTGAGACCTCATCTAAAATCCAAAATCCCGCCACGGGTAGATCTTCATGACGCACACCACTGCGGTTGACGACGCTACGTTAACCGCCCGCCGTCGCATTCGCCGCATGATCAACCTTGCCTTCGCATGCGTCGCACTATTTGTGATCGGCACGATTGGGCGCAATCTTGAGCCTAGTTTCGATGACAGCAGGCAGTACCGCCAGGGTGCCCGCAATTTGGTTGAAACGGGCGATCCCTACACAACCACCCGCCTGTCCGGTTCGCAGTACCTCCCCTTCCCCAACCCGCCGCTTTTGGCCTACCTGCTCGTCCCGACACTCCCGCTAGGTGAGGAGGGCGGGCGGTTCGCATGGTTCATTTTGAATGTCACGGCGGGGGCCAGTTTGTTTTGGCTGGTGCTCCGGCTTACGGGTCCAGCTTGGGCGCACCACTATTGGGGGCCATTGGCCCTCGGACTAGCCTATAGTCCACCAACGTACCTTTGCCTGTTGTACGGTCAGTTCGGCCTTATGCTGGCGCTCTTGCTCGTGGCTAGTTTTGCCTTGTCCACCCGGCACACACTTGGAGCCGGGGCTACTCTCGCCTTTGCCACGGCGATTAAGCTTTACCCCGGACTGCCGGCCATCTACTACTTGGTGCGGGGGCCGCGCCGCGTGGTCTGGTGGGCCGCCGCAGTTGGTGCGCTCTTGGTGCTGATCCCGCTCCTCTTCCACGGGCTTCGCCCGTACCAAGCGTACGTCGAGACGGTGCTCTTCGGCACGGTGTATCCTTACGCGGCGGAGTTCAACGTCTCGCTTTTGGGTTTCTGGCGGCGGCTTTTTACGCTGACGAGTCGCTTTACCGCTTTCGCCGATGCACCGACCCTCGCACTTACCCTCACGGTCGTCACCGCTTTCGCCACCCTGGCGCTCTGTGGGTGGTTCACCCGCGTACCGGGCGAACTGGGCGCACTGTTGGCCTTTAGCATGTGGCTCTGCGCCACGATGCTGCTTTCGCCGATTAACGGCTACTATAACCTTACGGGGTTGCTGCTGCCGCTGCTGGTGATCGCCCGAAGCTTGACCCACTATCCTTCGATTGGACTGAGCGCTGGAGCCTTGGTCTCCACAATGCTGATCTGCGCGCCACCGGGGTGGTACGAGGGGTGGCCGGAGTTGACCAACTTCCTCTTGCACGGGTGGGGGTTGGTGGCCCTTGTGCCGGGCCTCTTCGGCATCTACGGCTACCTCGCGATCCTTGCGGTGCAAGCCTACCGACACCAACAGGCGTGGCAAGCGCCCGCTGAGGTCGGCTGAGGTTAGCTTGTAGCTTTTCCGCTTTGAACCATGCCCTACACCGGATGCAGCCCCGGAAAGGCTAGCCCCGCCGTTTCGTCAAGGCCGTGCATCAAGTTCATGCATTGCACGGCACTGCCCGCCGCACCCTTCATCAGATTGTCAATGGCGCAGATGCTCACGATGCGGCCCGTGTTTTCGTCCAGGGCAAAGCCGAGGTCGGCGAAGTTGCTGCCCGCCAGGATTTTCGGCTCAGGGAAGCGGTAGATGCCCTGCCGCTCCTTGACAATCCGCACGAATGGCTCGGCTTTGGCGAAGGCCCGATACGCCTGCCACAGTTCCTTTTCGGCCACCGGGCGGGCCGCAAAGACATGCGCCGTCGCCAAGGCACCCCGTACCAACTCGACTGAAGTAATCGAGAGATGAACGTTGGTCAGCCCTGTCACCTGTTCCACTTCGGCGGTGTGGCGGTGGCCCACCGGGGCGAATGAACGCACCGCGCCCGCCCGTTCAGGGTGGTGGCTGCTGTCACTCGCGGTCGCTCCGCCTTCCGACGAACCGACTTTCACCTCAACAATGATCGGCTTGGTCGTATCAACCAGGCCCGCCCGCACCAGCGGCAGGAGGGCTAAGTTGGTGGCGGTGGCGTTGCAGCCGACTCCGCTGGCATAGCGCGCCCCACGCAGCGCCGTGCGGCTCACTTCGGGCAGCCCGTAGACGAACTGGCCCAACCGCTCCGGGGCTGGATGCGCCTCGCCGTACCAGCGGGCATACGCCGCCGGGTCAGTCAGGCGAAAGTCTGCCGAGCAGTCAATCAGCGTTGCGCCTAGTGTTTCGTAGCGCCCAATCGCACGGGCCGCTTCGCCGTGAGGCAGGGCCAAGAACAGGACATCGCACGGCTCTAGTTTGTCTGGGTGAACAAACTGGAGGCTAGTGCGCCCGCGTAGGTTCGGGTGGATTTGGTGCAGATAGCGGCCCGCGTTGCGTCCGCTGGTGGCCTG
>CAIRDL010000125.1 GCA_903877345.1 uncultured Oscillochloris sp.
ATTAAATCTAGCTAGTAACCGACTCACTGACCTTCCGCTCTCTCTCCTCCAGCTTGAGCATCTGGAAAAACTCAACCTCAACGACAACCCCCTCAACCCCGAGCTTGCTGCGGCTTATGCGGAGGGGCTTGACGCTGTCAAATCCTACCTGCGCGCCAAGGCCGGGCCACAGCTTGTGCTTAACGAAGCCAAGCT
Source organism: uncultured Oscillochloris sp. (assembly GCA_903877345.1). Lineage (GTDB taxonomy): Bacteria > Chloroflexota > Chloroflexia > Chloroflexales > Chloroflexaceae > CAIWXH01. The sequence continues at coordinate 196 of CAIRDL010000125.1, forward strand.
CATCCTGGTTGGCGAGGGCGAGGTGGGTAAGAGTTGTCTGCTGAGCGCCCTGCGCGGTGATGCGTGGGAGGAGGGTCGTCCGACGACCCACGGCATTGAGATCAAGTCGGTGGTTGTCACTGACCCCGAACGTGGCTGCGAGATCACCCTCAACGGCTGGGACTTCGGCGGCCAACGGGTCTACCGGCCCACGCACCAGCTCTTCTTCAGCGCTCCTGCCGTCTATCTGGTGGTCTGGAAGCCGCGTGAAGGCCCGCAGCAAGGCTTCGTCAGAGAGTGGATCAAGCTGGTCAAACACCGCGAGCCCGGGGCGAAGATCCTGGTCGTGGCGACCCACGGCGGCCCCGGCGGGCGTCAGCCGGATATTGACCGCCAAGAGCTGCGCGACCTCTTCGATGCGGAGACGGTGATTGATTTCTTCCATGTCGAAAGTAAGCCCGACGAGCCGGGCGACCGGCGCGGCATCGCGGAGCTCAAGCAGGAGATTGCGCGTGTGGCCGCCAGTCTGCCCGAGATGGGGCGCACCGTGCCCAAACGCTGGCAGGAGACTCGTGAGGCCATCGCGCAAAGCGGCGCGGCCTACCTGTCACTGGAGCGCGTCCTCAAACTCTGCCACGAACACGACATGCCTGACTACGAAGCCAAGCTCTTCGTGACCATCTCCCACCGCCTCGGCCATTTCATCCATTACGAGCACGACCCCGCGCTGCGCGACATTGTCGTGCTCAAGCCCGACTGGCTCTCGACTGCGATCAGCTTTGTGCTCGACGACGCGGCGACGCGCAGCAACAATGGGATGGTGCGCTATACCCGCCTGCGCCAGCTCTGGAACGACCCGGCGCGGGCAGCGGAGTTTCGCTACCCCGCCGATCTGCACCCGATCTTCCTGCGCCTGATGGAGCGCTTCGATCTCTCGTATCGTGTCGCGGACATAACCGTGAGGAGCGAAGAGGACGAGACGAGCCTGATCGCCCAACTTGTCCCCGATAACCGCCCCGAGCCGATTCCGGTCTGGGCCGATGGCCCGGCGGCTGGCGACATGCAGCAGGTGCAGATCTGCCGCATCGTAGACGCGCAGAACGGCCAGTCGGCCACCGCCGAGGGCCTGTTCTACCAGCTCATCGTGCGCCTGCACAAGTTCTCGCTTGGCCGTGAAGATTACAGGCAGAGTGTCCACTGGCAGCGCGGCCTGGTACTCGACGACGACTACAACGGGCGCGCACTGCTTGAGCATATCGCCAACGACGTGCGGATCACGGTGCGTGCGCCGTACCCCGAGCGCTTCCTCTCGGTGCTGACGAGCGAAGTGAAATATCTGGTTGATAGCTTCTGGACTGGCCTGCGCTGTGATGTGATGGTGCCGTGCATCGCGCCATGCGGCAGGCATGCGCCCGGCACCGGCCTGTTCGAGGTGCAAAAGCTTATCGAGAGCAAACGCCGCCGCCGACCGGACTATCCATGCCCGGTCTGTAATGAGTGGCAGGATATTGATTGGCTGCTCCGCAACGCGCCGGCTACTCAGCCCGTCGCTGCTCAGACCCTGTTGGCCGAATTTGG
>CAIRDL010000126.1 GCA_903877345.1 uncultured Oscillochloris sp.
CCGTGAATCACGAATCGCAGCCCGTGAATCACGAATCGCAACCCGTGAATCACGAATCAGCGCCGCGATGAACGCTGTCGGGAGGTGCTAGCTTAGCTGCGGCGCTGGCGCAACAGTTCGTAGAGCATCACGCCGGTGGCGACGGCAAGATTGAGCGAATCGCTCTGGCCGTGCATCGGGAGGCTGACCACGAGGTCACAACACGCCTGTTGGTCAGGGCTGAGTCCTTGGCGTTCGCTACCCATTAGCAGCACAAGCGGCTGCGGATAGACGACCGCCTGAAAGTCGGTGGGCGCTTGGTCAGCAGTGCCGACAAGGAAGTGCTGCGTGTGCTGCTTCCAAGCGCTAAAAGCCGCCCAAGTCGTGCGAGCCAACGGTAGGGCGAAAGTGGCCCCCATACTGGCCCGCAGCGCCGCCGGATCATACGGGTCGGCACTGGGGCCAATGATAATCACCCCCGCCGCACCTACCGCATCGGCAGTCCGCAAAATGGTACCCACATTGCCTGGGTCGGCGGGTTCGACGAGGGCGATCCAACCGGAGGCGACTTGCGTAGGCAGAGCTGCCAAGGTGGCCCATTGTTGCTGCACAACGGCGGCTAGACCCTGTGGCCCGTCTTTCTGGGCGAAGGCCGCAAAAACCTCGGCTGAGACTTCCAACACGGGGACGCCTGCACGCGCCTGCTTTGCCACGAGGTCGTGAGCAAAGGGACTGCTGAGCAGCGTGGGGGCAACGACCAAGGACTCGATGGTGGCACCGCACTGAATCGCCTCGGCTACCAATCGGATGCCTTCAAGCAGCGCGTGGCCGGTTGCTTCGCGCAACTTGCGCTGGCGCAAAGCGCGAAGATACTTGATGCGAGGATTGGTCGGACTGGTGAGCATCCTTCACTCCAGACAAGATGTTACGTTAAGACAAGGTTCGTGGCTACTTTACAGTTTGGGCCCACGCAGCGCGTTCTGTTGCGCTCGACCTGAAACCTGAAACCTGACCTCTGAAACCTTGTCTAAGGAGCAATGGTAGCATCGTGTTCATGGCTTTTGCGGTTCTTCCGTTGTCACGTTCTTAACCATGCAACGGTATCACAAAAGCCACGCTCGTTTGCGGTCAGTTTTGGCGAAGGTATTGTAAAATCCTTCATGATGCCCAACAGCCTACTTGTCGTTGCCAAACAGCCCGCCCCCGGACAAACCAAGACGCGCCTTTGCCCGCCGTTGGATGGCCCAACGGCGGCGGCGCTTTACACCTGCTTCTTACGTGACACGCTCGACATTATGCGGCATGTGCCTGCGGTACAGCGTGTGATCGGCTTCCTGCCGCCTGATGCGGCGGGGTACTTTCACGCGCTGGCCCCGGATATGGCGCTTAACCCCCAGCGTGGAAGTGGGCTGGGCGAACGGCTCGACCAGTTGCTGACCGACGCCCTGAACGACGGTGCGCCCAAGGCGGTCGTCATGGACAGCGACAGCCCAACGCTGCCCGCTGCCTATGTGGCGCAGGCTTTCGCGCTCCTCGACACTCACGAGGTTGTGATTGGCCCCTGCACGGATGGTGGCTACTACCTGATTGGCTTGCGCCAACCGCAGCCCCGTCTCTTGCGCGAGGTGACGATGAGCACCCCTTTTGTGGTGCGTGACACGCTGGCGCTTGCCGCCGCGTTGGGACTGCGGGCCGCCCTATTGCCCGCTTGGTACGACATCGACACCGTCGCCGAGTTGAACCGCCTGCGTGTTGACTTGCTCACGGCCCCGGCGGGGGTTGCCGTCCACACGCGGGCGTTGCTCGCTACCCTCATGTTGCGCTGAAGGGGTCGAGCGGGTCTGCTTCCAGGGCTTAAACACCGAGATGAAGACCAGGCAGAGCATGGCAAAGAACATCGGGGCACCGCTGAGCGAGAGCAGCCAGTGGTTGGTCAGAAAGGTCTCGTCTTGGAGGGCGCTCAGCGGGTCAGCGGTGCTGATCGCCGCCATTTGATTGAGCCACGGGCTGAGGTAGAAGAAGCCGAAGAAAGTCATGGCAATGGTGAGGATCCACTTCACCGTGACCCAGCGCCATTTGAAGAAGCCCCACGGCGTCAGCCAACTGATCAGCAGGCCGGTGAAGAGGCTGCCCACGGCGGAGGGGATGATGGCCCAATCATCAATCAGTTTTAGGGCCGTCATCACGACGTAGAGGTCGTGGCCGTTATTGGGGCGGGCCACAAAGTTCAGCAGGAACATGCAGATGCCTGCACCGACCCAAGCGCAGGTGAACAGGATGTGGAACCCCTTTAGCCACGCACGACCTGTGGAGCCTAGCTTCTTCATGGCTCTGCTCGCCTTCCTTCGACTACACTGTCATATCATTCAGGTATGATACTCATTCCATTATACACTAAATCCGTGTGTAGTCGAGTCGGCGGTCGTTTTCAGGGCC
>CAIRDL010000127.1 GCA_903877345.1 uncultured Oscillochloris sp.
AAAAAGCCAACCAACTGGGGGCTGCGCAAGGTGAAGAAATCGCTAATCGGTACCATGGCGGCGTCAACGCCACGCACCAGACCGGTCAGGGCGGTCATGGCGAACGCGAAGGTGGAGAACTGTGCGGCGAGCCGTAACGTCGGTGGGGCATGCCGCAGCAAACACCACACATTGTCACTGAACACGACAAAGATCGTCAGCGCAACAATGATGACCCGTGCAGTGAGGTTCTCGTGAACGATGGTGAAATAGCTCAGGAGGAGCAGACTCAGGCTGATGAAGGGATAGCCCCAGTTGCGTCGTGTGGGTGATGATACCGCGAAAAAGTGGTGGATCCCGTCCTGAAGCAGCGCAGGCCCAAGCAGCACCAAACCGTTGGCAATAATGATCGAGACCACGGCGGGAAGCTGCCCTCGGGCGAGGACGAGCACGCAGCCGATGGCAAAGGCCGTGTTGCCAAGCGCCCAGCGATTGAGGCCGGGATAGCGTGGGGCGATCCGGTAGATAAAGATCATCACCGCCGCATTGATCAGACTGGAAAGGGCGGTAAGCACGAGGATGGTACGAATATCAAGGAAGGCCATGCCGACCTCCCGGCTGGTATGGGGCGCTCTGCGAGCGGGTTGGCTGAGACGCACACGAGCAAGGACATTATAAACTAGCCCCCATCTGGTTGATAGAGGCTGTGTAGTAGGTCAGGCTACAGTTGGTAGCACAACACGCATCGCGGTTGCAAAGTCCCTGCATACCCCTCGCAGGGATTTTTGCAACCGCCATGAAGGGTTCAGGTGCCGGGTTTCAGGGTTCAGGTCAAGTGGCAGCGGTTCGTCGAGCAAGCCTACCCAGGTTGTGCAGCCGGGAGATTGAAGCCATCGGGCGCGGGCGTCGCGGGTTGGAACTGCATTTCACAACCCTTGTAGGACTGCTGCCCAAGACTGTGCCAAATCAACCCGGAATCTTAATATCAAGGCGCTACCCTATGTTCAGACGCCGCATAACGCGGCCCTTTTTCCTTATGTGGCCCAGCCGAAAGAAGAAGACGCGATGAGTGCTACCTCTGCCCCTGACACCCGTATGGCCGGTAAGCTCGGCAGCCGCCGAGGACGCCGCCGCTTCCAGTCTTGGCTGCTGCTGCCCCTCGTTTTGAGCCTCGCCGCCGCCGGTTTCGTGGCCTGGCAGTTCACGCGCAGCGGCACGACCGCCGCGACCGCCAGTACGGTCACGGTTAGCCGGGGCACGATCAGCATCGCCGTGACGGGCAGCGGTGCCGTACAGCCTGTCCAAAGCCGTGCCCTGGCTTTCCCGGTCGCGGGAACCGTCACCGAGGTGCTGGTCGCCGTTGGCGCTACCGTCACGGCAGGTCAGCCCCTCGCTCGCCTTAACACCGCCGAATTGGATCTGGCGGTGCTACAGGCTGAGGCTAATCTCAAGTCGGCCCAAGCTGGGGTTGCCGCCGCTAACGGCGAAGGCGCTACGCCCGCCCAGATCGCCGCCGCCCAAGCCTCCCTCCGCTCGGCCCAAGCTTCGCTCACGAAGACGCGCACCGGCGATGTCACCGCCGCCGACCTCGCCAGCGCCGAGGCGCAGCTTGCCTCTGCCAAGGCCAACCTCGCGCTGCTTTTGGCTGGCCCCACTTCCGATACGCTGGCTTCGGCTAAGGCAAGTGTTGAGCAGGCCCAGATCACGCTTCAGTCGCAGCGCACCAGTTTGGCTTCCGCGAAGCTGCGGGCCGAGAGCGCGGTGACGACGGCAGCCAATGCGCTGCGGAATGCTCAAGACAGCTACAGCACCATTTATTGGCAGAATCGCCAGCTTGAACGGGCACCGGGCGCTTTGCCCCAGACGAATGTGGACAACGAAGCCGCCGCTCAACGCGCCGTCAGTAGCGCCGAGGAAAGTCTGCGTCAGGCCCAACTCGCCTTCGATCAGGCCAAGCGCGACGAAGTCACCGGGATCGCCCAGGCCGAGTCGCAACTCAAGAACGCGCAGAC